>JACRDF010000010.1:300000-402309 GCA_016212925.1 Desulfomonile tiedjei | reverse complement strand
GGTATCCCACGATGTTCAAAGCGTGGTACAGTAGGCTAGTGGACATGCCTTGCCCTCCTTCCAAGACTTTTCAAACCCCGGAAGGATCAAGCATGTCCTCTTTTATTTTTCAACTACACGTACGCAAATGCCGGATGAGCCAATGTCTATGCCTTGTAACCTCAAAGAGGCAGCTCGGGATGAGCCAAGAGCAGACCTCCCTCCCCTACTTTCAAGGGGTCCTCTCCCGCGTAGGCTAACTGTGCCTTGTGTTTCCCGTTCCGCGAGGTACTCATAATTTTCTGATTCAAGAGGAAAGACCTGAGCCGGCGTTGCTCGAAAAGCGAGTAGCGGCTAACTCAAGCGACTTCTTAGCCACATCGACAAACTCATTTTCGCAGGAGCCCCTCGAGTGCTCTGGAATCGGCTTTAAACGAAAACAGGGAAGCCGGTGACTTCCCAGCTTTCCAGTAATTTTGGGCCGTTAAGTGGCGGGAGCGACGAGACTCGAACTCGCGACCCCCGGCGTGACAGGCGCCAGATCCGCATGATGATAACAGCATGTGGCGTCTTATCAAGGCCGATTCAGGTTACATTATGACCTAAAACGGTCACGTTTCATGCTTCTGGGGGACCCTTTGGGGGCGGACCTGGGTGCGCTGTTCACTCCTGAGCCGTCACGCGGTCAAACCATTTGTCCACAAGCTGCATCACTTCTTCCGGCTCTTCCACTCGAAACACCTGTTGCCGAAATGCGGCGCCGCAGCTCAAGCCGTTTGAATACCAAACCAGATGTTTCCGCATTCGGCGAACCGCCCGTAGCCCTTCGATCGCTTCCAGTTGATAACGGAAGTGCGTGCGAATGACCTCCGACAAGGATATTGTCCGTTCCTCGACCGACGACCCTTTTGCCAGAGCCTTGAGAATCCTCCCCGGGACCCAGGGTCTACCGAGGGCTCCCCTTCCCACCATAACGCCTTCGCATCCGGATCGCTTCATCATATCCAGGGCATCGTGGATCCCGGTGATCCCTCCGTTGCCAATCACCGGAATCCGGACAGCATTCTTGACTTCTCTCAGAATGTCCATAGATACGGGGCCCGAGTGCCGCACGGAACGGCTGCGGGAATGGACGATCACCGCATCCGCGCCCTCGGCTTCCATTGCCCGTGCGAACTCGGGAGCATTCTGATCTTGTTCGCTCCAACCCGATCTGATTTTCACAGTGAGAGGCACTGGCGCTGCTCGTCGCACGGAACAAACGATTCGAGACGCCAAAGATACGTTCTGCATGAGCGCAGCGCCGGAACCCTTGAAGACAATCTTGCGCGCCGGGCATCCCATGTTGATGTCAACGGCTACGGCGCCTTGGTCAACGACTACACGCGCCGCTTCCGCTATTACATCAGGGTCCCTGCCGTAGATCTGGAAGACAGTGGGGACCACATGTCCATCCAGGTCCATTGTCCGGAACGCGTGCCGATTCTTGACTAGGCCTTCAGCGTTCATCATCTCGGTCCAGACTGCGGATACCCCGAACTGTTGCACGACCTTCCGAAACGCCGTATCAGTGATACCGGCCATCGGCGCCAGAAAGACGTTTCCTTTGACTTCCAGTGTCCCTATTTTCATCTGACAAATGTCCTCTTTCCCAAGCCGAATGTCCAGAGGCAAGAGGGACGCACTGACTGGAACAGACAATTTGTGCGATGACACGCGGCCTGCATCCCGTCATTGCGGACGCCATCGTCGGGCATGGTGACAGGAAGAAGGACGTGAAAAGCGTGTACCTTACGATCCAGTGATGCGGATCTCTTGCGAGAAATGGATAAGCTGACCTTCGATCATGGGAAGACAGAGATTTGGGGGCAAAGATGATCCGTGTAGTTCGGTTGTGAGGGCGCTGGGTTCGATTCTTGAATGGAATGGGGCGACCGATTTAGTTCCCCTTTGGTCACCGCACCTTACGCATGCTCACGAAGTCTTGGGGAGTCAGAATCGGTATCCCGCGGAATGGACTGAGTACCAAGAGGTCTCGGTCACCGCTCACAATACAGGTAGCATCGCCGGCCACTGCCAGTTCGAGGAACTTGTCATCCCTGGGATCACGGCACGCCGTCAGGTTCTGGGTTACATCCACCACACTGGCGTCACGAATAAAAGCTGAGAGAAACAGAAGCCGTTCTTTCTCCGTCAGGTAACGGTCAAATCTGGGACGACGAAGCACTTCATTCAATTCGTCTATGGCAGCTACCGATACGAGAACGATCCCTCGGGCAAATGCGAGATCGACTGCCTGCCGTGGAACCGACAGCGGTAACAAGAAAGCACTCACGAGGACACCAGTATCCAAGACGAAGCGAGAATCACTCGTCACGGACGAGGTCCTCCAGTATCTCAGGAGTCAAACCGCGTGCCCGAGCATTGGCTCCAATTTCATCCATGATTTCAACAAGTGAACTTGGCGGCAGTTCAGCCAATTCTCGCAAACGCAGCCGAAGCAGGAGCTGGATCTTCTTTCGGTCTTCCGGTGATGCCGTTTGATATACGCGAGCAGTCTTGGCATCGATGGGAAGTGTGATGATAGTCTCGGACATCGTTCAGTCCTTCCAGAGGGCGCTGAATCTCTAGTCTGGTTTCTATTATAGCACAATTCGTGAACACAGTATGGAGCCTGCTCATGCGTATCGCCGACGCCTAGGTTTGACGATCCTCGACATTGCTGGAAGACCAACGCGATGACACGCGGCCTGCATCCGCTGATAGCCGACGCGATTGTAGGCCATGGAGACAGGAAGCAAAGACCACGACCCCCTTACCTCCACACCATATTGGTAAGCCTTTCTAGTGAAAATCCTAATAGGACTCTTTGCGAAAGAGCCAAGAGGAGACTCGACCCCTGTGCCCGAGTTTGCAGAGAAATCCTTGGCTGTGTTAGAGTAAAGGTGACCGGTCGAATGAATCGGCGGAACCTGCCCCGGAGGAAGCGTTTACGCGCGGCGGACAAGACGTTCGATGCGAATGACGAGAAGAAGGGCTGAAACCGTTTAGAAGAGGCGTTTGCGCGTATCCGTATGCACCTGCTATCGAGTCCCCCGTTTACTCCCAATGTTGACGACCGTGCCAGCAGACTTGTGTAAGGCATGTGACATGAGGTGTCGAATCATGAACTTTCTGCAAGAAGTGAAACTCATACAAGGCGGTATGGGTATCTATGTGTCCAACTGGCGGCTGGCCAAAGCCGTCGCTATGGAGAAGCCCGGCATAACGGCCGGAACTGTCTCCGGTACAGCCCTGGATACGGTTTACGTACGACTGCTGCAGCTTGGCGATCCCGGAGGTCATGTTCGCCGCGCTTTGGCTGCTTTTGATGCGCAGTTCGGGATCGCTATCGGCCGAAAGATCTGTGACCGCTACTTCATTGACGGCGGCAAAGCGCCATCCGATCGTTACAAGAGTCTTCCTATGAATATTGTGCATGCGCCGAATAGAAGCGATGCCATTCCGCTACCGGTTCAGCAAGGGATGCCTGTAGCACTCACCCTGGACGACGACAGCGTCGAGCTCTTGACGGCCACCGGCTTTGCCGAAGTCTGGCTTGCCAAGGAAGGGCATGAGGGCAACATATTCATCAACTTCTTGAAAAAGATCGATGTGCCCCTGATCTACGCGATGTACGGCGCGATGCTCGCCGGTGTGGACGGGGTAATCGTAGGGGCAGGTAATCCCGACGGCTTACCCGCGATCTGTTCCCGTTTGGCTCGCCATGAAGCCGTTACCAACGATTTGTTGCTATTGTATCGTGAGGCGGGTGAGGCTTTCCACCTGCATTTCGATCCCCAACTGGTGGCTGACGGCAAATTGGCACAATCCCCCCTGCGCCGGCCGGCCTTTCTGGCGATTGTGTCGCAGGTCAGTCTGGCCAAGGCCCTGGCTCAAAGCCAAAGCGAAGCGCCTGACGGCTTTATCGTCGAGCACCACACCGCGGGCGGCCACAACGCCGGTCCGCAAGGGCCAATGACGAAGGATAGCAAGGGACAGCCCCTCTATAGCGACATTGACGAGCCTGACCTGCCTGCTATCCGAGAAGTCGGACTTCCCTTCTGGTTGGCCGGTGGCTATGGATCTCGTGAGAAATTGCGGCAAGCTCTGGACGCCGGGGCCACGGGTGTTCAGGTGGGCTCGGTCTTTGCCCTGGCCGAGGAATCCGGCATGAAACCGACCTTCCGCACCGCGATTCTCGGTGAACTCAAAAAGGGAACAGATGACGCCACGCTGGTCCGGACGACACTGTTCTCTCCCACGGGGTACCCATTCAAAGTAGTTCAATTGAACGACACCGTTGCGGATGATACGGTTTTTTCCGCTCGGCGTCGGGTTTGCGACATTGGCCTTTTGCAGCAACGGGGGCTCAGCAAACCGACCGCAGATGGAACGCGTCAACTTTTCCACCGCTGCCCGGCTGGACCGGTCTCGGACTTTGTCAGCAAACGTGGCTTGCAACGCAACACGGAAGATCGGCGTTGCATTTGTAACGGCCTCTTCTCGTGCGTGGGGCTCGGGCAAGTTGTCAAACAGAATGGAGAATTGGCCGAGGAACCGGCCATTGTTACACTGGGTAATCATCTCGACGGCATCCGACGACTCTCGCGCCACGGCCAAACCACGTACTGGGCACGAGATGTAGTTACGGATATCCTCGGGATTTAGTGAGCTTAGGATGCGGTAACGATAGAGTCGCACTTCCAAAGAGAGCGAGAGGGGCGATGGCCTTGCGGTAAAATGGGCCTCAAGGGCTCAAGTCGACTCTTTGCTCATTTCGCATTGTGGTCAGCATGGCAGTGCTCAACGATTGATAGCCTATCAGACGAGGGAGAGAAGGCCGAAAAGAGTGCCGATCCACAAGGACTTGATTCCCGTGCTCCAGGCAGCAGGCAAGGTGAGTTCATTTTCAGGCTGATTCTTCCGTACCCCTGATGAAGGCAGGGTGCCTCATGAGGATTCTTTGAAGAAGCCCTGGCGAGAGGCGTTAGAAAGCCTTGAGTTGGAACCGATGCCCCGAACTCACGATCTCTGGCACTGCTGGAAGACCAACCCTATGCGAAGCGGTCTGCATCCCCTTATAGCCGATGCGATTGCAGGTCATGGAGACAGGAAAAAGAACGTGAAAAGCGTGTACCTGACCGTTAGTGACGCTGATTTGGCAAGGGAACTCGGCCGCTTGACCTTCGATCATGGGAAAAGCGAGACTTGGGGGCGGAGATGATGAGGTCTCTCAGCGGTGAGGGGGTATTATGACGTGCTCGTAATAATCAACATTCCGAGCGCCGATATGGTCACGGAAGATCACTTATATTTGTTGCCAAAAGTCGTTGTCCTAGTCGGAAATCCTCACCCTACATTCCCTCTCGAAATTTCGAGAGGGAATGTAGGGACAACTTTCCAGCAACTGTTTGACCGCCGCACCTTGTATGAAGCGGCGGCCTTATGTCACTTGACCATCTCGATGTCGCCCGGTTTCCAACTTTTGTAGATGGCGGTTTCGGTCGGCCCATAAAGCCGGATGATGGCGAAATACCCTTTGCCGGGCACTGTGGCGAGCCAGTTGGCTTCTTTGCCCTGAGGCGCCTGGGGCCCCAAGTAGAGGTCCGTGCTGTCGTCGGAATTCCGCAACGGCTTGTCGCGTGAGCCCTTGGAGGGAAACGGCTGGCCGTTTGCCAGCCCCGAAGCATTCTCAACCTCGTAGAGCGTCACCGACCAGAAATTGGCAGCGGGGATGTCGGCCGGCAGGTTCAGGCGGTAATTGCTGCCTCCAGACAAGGGCGTGCCCTCGCTGTCGGTGAAGGCAATCATGTATTTGGCGCCTTTCCCAGGGATTTGGGAAACCATCCCCGGACTGATCGAGTAGTAGTTGGTGAAAAACCAAATGCGGGCATCGAGATCTAGATACCCTCCGGCGATTCTCCTCCAACTCAAGTCGAACGGCCCTCCCGGATTAGTAGGCGTCGCGTCAGCCACGGGATTGACCCACCGACGGTCTGGATAAACACGCAGAGATCGGCCGTTGACGACTTCTTGGAAGCCGATCACCCGGCTCATCTTATAGGCGGTCTTGGCGGCCCGATCGAGGATCTTCCGTGTGTGCGCATCGGGATTGAACGGCTGTCCATTTGTGATGCCAATGGCTGCCAACGTGCCGAGACTATCTGAATCGGCCAGATTGGAGCCTTCTCTGTCCACAAGACTTTTGAGATGATCAAAGGCGCTGCCGTCGCCGATCGGCAGCATGTTGGCCGGGACACCTGAGGCATCGGGGAATGTCATCGCCTTGGCCTTGTCTTTGCCGTTCAGCGGATAGATCTTCGATTGTTCAATCAACGCAACTGCCGGTGCCAGATCCTTGGGGTCCTGATAAAACGAGCGCAGGAAGATGAAGACATTGTTAGTCGCCGAGCGGTAAACGAAGTAACCTTCAGGAACCTCGCCCTTGTAGCCGGGGGGCAACAGCAGAAACTTACCGCCCTTCCCGCCGTCGGGTCCGGGCAGGCCGACATCTCCAAAAAACTTGCCACCGTCAACCGGGATAGGGCGCTGCCAGAAATCGAGCAGGATACCCTGCAAGTGTGGCGGCGCTTCGAATACCAGGGGACCATCCTTGCCGAGGTCAACGTAGCTCATTGCATAGATGACATCTGAGTTAGGGGTTGTTATGAGAGTCTTTGCGTCGAGGCGCTTTTTCCAGATCGGCAAGACGTTGTAGCCTGCGCCGAAGACCTTTTCTGAGCCGGTCTTCATGCCGAGCGTGTTTATCAAAGGCAACGCCCAGAGATAGGCCTGCGTTGCCCTCTGGAAGAGCAATTCGTCGCGGAGTGTCTGCGCTGTCTCCTTCGTGGGCCGGTTTTCGGCGAACGGGAGGTTGGCCAGTGTATCGAAGCGGGTCTCCTGGGCCAGAGCCTGCGTTGTGAGTCCGCTCATTGCCAGCGCTGCAATAATCATGGCGGCGAGGATGCTTCTCTTGTGTGCATTCTTCACAGTCATTTCCTTTCCTCAAACGGGTCGCATCCCTCCCGTGTGAGGGATGCGACCTGCTGAGGTGGGTGCCTACTTGTCGAGGGGGATGGTCTCCAATTCCTGCAGCCGTTTCAGTGCCGCGCCGGCCTTGAGCGTGTTGTAGTTGATTCCCGCTGCATTCAGGCTGCTGCCTTCCTGGAAGGGATACTCCGGAAGTGTGGACAGGAACTTCTTAATGAAGCCCTGAGCGGGAACGAAGGTCCACAGATTGTCCCCATACCACCTGAGGTAACCCAAGGCCGCTTCGGTCGGGCCTTTTTCATACGGGTCAGCCCGAAGGTTCACAATCAGCGGCCAGCCGGGTACCGCTCGCGTGCCGGTGGCGATATTGCCGACCTGCGTCGCAAAATGGATCTTCCAGTCCTTCACGCGGAGAGCGTTCAGCTCGCCGCCCTGGCTGAAGTAATAGATTTCTTGTCGCGGGCCTTTGTCGGTCTCACCCCTGAAGTAGGGCAGGAAGTTATAACCATCGGCATGGATTCGCCAGCTTTTGCCGTTGGCCTTGTAGCCATCCTTGCTCTTGAGCTTCTCCACAATGTCCGGCACCCCGGCCGCAGCGAGCAGCGTGGGCATCCAGTCTTCCTGTGAAATGATGTCGTTGCAGATCGTGCCGGGCTTGATTACGCCAGGCCAGCGGACGAGCAGGGGTACGCGGAAGCCGCCTTCCCAGGTCGTCCCTTTCTCGCCGTGGAAGGGCGTCGTACCTCCATCGGGCCAAGAGAAGGTCTCAGCGCCGTTGTCGGTGGACCAGACGACGATGGTGTTGTCGGCGATGCCGAGGTCATCGAGTTGCTTGAGGACCGCCCCGGTGATATCGTCGAGTTCCGTCATGCCGTCCGGATAGATGCCGATGCCGGTTTTGCCGTAGGTTTCCTTCTTCAGGTGAGTCCAGACGTGCATGCGCGTGGTGTTGAGCCAGACGAAGAAGGGTTTCTTGTCTTTGACCGCGCGATCAATGAAGCCCTTTGCGGCTGCGTGGATCTCCTGGTCAACGGTCTCCATGCGCTTCTGCGTCAGTGGGCCGGTGTCCTCGCACTTCTGGCCGCCCTTGCCGTCTGCGTGACAGTGCAGTACGCCTCGCGGGCCATACTTCTTCTTAAACTCCGGGTCCTTCGGGTAGTAATAGGTCTCCGGCTCCTCTTCAGCATTGAGGTGGTAGAGGTTGCCGAAGAACTCATCGAACCCATGCACCGTCGGCAGGTGCTTGTCCTGATCGCCGAGGTGGTTCTTGCCGAACTGTCCGGTAGTGTAGCCCTGCTCTTTGAGCAGGTCGGCGATTGTAGGTGACCAATCTGGGATGCCGTGCGGCGAGCCGGGCATGCCGATTGTGAGAAGCCCGGTGCGGAACGGATGCTGGCCAAGAATAAACGACGCTCTGCCCGCAGTACAACTCTGCTGTGCGTAGGAGTCGGTGAACATCGCGCCTTCCTTCGCCAGACGGTCAATGTTGGGCGTCTTGTAGCCCATGATGCCGTGGTTGTAAGCGCTGATGTTATGCACCCCTATGTCATCGCCCCAGATGACTAGGATGTTAGGTTTCCTGGTCTCAGCAGCCCTTGATTCCTGCCCGGCGGCACAGACAAAAGCAATGGTAATCACTGCCGCAGCGAGCAGCGCAATATTCTTGGCCATCATCTTGTTCATATGAGTCCTCCTCCACAAAAAAAAGATCGTGTCCTGCTTCCCCGATTTGCACCGTCAGGTATGCGCTTGATCATATCGGACTGGAAACCCATTTCTAAGAAAGGTCGATTCAACGACCCGCAGACAACGGCGTGGCAACGCTGCTTGAAGGGCAATCAGCTCTACACAACCGCTGCGAAATTCCGAAAAAGAAAACGGATGGCTCTGCGGATTTGAAAAACTAATTGGAAAGCGCTTTTCCTGACTACTCTTTGATGTCGTGATTATAGCCCTCTATTGCGTCAGAGGAAATGGGAATCTTCGGGTCTAGAATCAGAGGGGTGCTAGGCCAAAATGGTTAACCGGTCATTGCAGCTGATCAGTTTATTTACGCCGCAGCGGCCACAACGTGCCCGAATCAGTGACACGGGCGAGGACATCTCCGGTGTTCAGTAACCTTGATCTCAGCTCCCTATTGCTATTGGCCGGGGATTGCCAAACTCAACCCGGAAACCGCGGGGAGAAAAATAGAAGTTTCCATTACCCTCTAATTTCCAGTAGGGGCCCTTTGGGAGCCCTGGACTATTCCGCCAAACGAAAACAGGGAAGCCTAAACAAGCAGGCTTCCCTGTAATATCAGGCTGTTTGGTGGCGGGAGCGACGGGACTCGAACACGCGGCCTCCGGCGCCACAGGAGTCGGGTGCCCCTTGCCTTGTCACAATGGCTTGACATGATACTGAACCCATCGCGTAAGTTGGTCCCTTTGCATCTCCCCGGATGCCAACTGGAGGATAGTCATCTCTGCTTCATCAATGCCAGCGAGGAGTTCATAACCATTCAGCACCAGAAAAACCTCCATAGCGGCCTGCCCCGTGCGCTTGTTCCCTTCAACAAAGGGATGATTTCGTACGATCGAAAAGCACAGCGCTCCCGCCTTGTCAGCGATCGAAGGATACATCTCTTGACCGCCAAAAGACGTTCGGCCTTACCCCCAAGCCGATTCCAATAATCCCAGGTCCAGTATCCCTGGTGCGCCCCCGGTTTGCTCTATGAGACGATTGTGAATTTGAAGCACTTCCTCCAGCGTCAAGAAGCGCATCATGCAAGCCTTCGGTAAAGTCCCTCGTTCTTCTTGAGGACATAGTCTACAGCGCCCCGGAAATCCTCTTCCGGGCTTTCGAGCAGGCGGTCGATGCCGGCACGCACGAGTTCTTCCGCACTGACCCCATATGCTGAGGCTCTTTCCTTGAGCTTGGCCAGTTTGTCTTCGGGAAGACTTATCGTTAAGTCGGTCATGTAAGCCTCATTGCCGAGTTGCAGAGCCAAGGGGCTCCTTGGGAACCCTAGACCAAATGCTAAACAACAACAGGGAAGCCTGACTCCTTGGCTTCCCTGTGATATCAGGCTGTTTGGTGGCGGGAGCGACGAGACTCGAACTCGCGACCTCCGGCGTGACAGGCCGGCGTTCTAACCAAACTGAACTACGCCCCCGCGAAGTGGGCAGTGAAGCATCCTAACTGGTAGGCGGAACAGGATTTGAACCTGTGACCCCCGGCTTGTAAGGCCGGTGCTCTCCCGCTGAGCTACCCGCCCCAAGGCTACAACACCTTGCAGCAATCCAGCAACGGAAGCCACGCTGCATCTTTCTAAAGTAGCGGGTGATAAGTTCTCTGTCAAGGGAAAATGCCGGGAGCCGGTAGGCCTTCAGTTACGGCCGGGAGAATCGTCTATGCCAATGTGGCGCAGGCTTTCCAGCCTGCGATTTTCCCTGCTGTTAATCCGGCAGGCTGGAAAGCCTGCCCCACAATGCGGAAGGCCTACGGGAGCCGGTAACCCGTGACCGGCCCACGGGAATTGTCCGATTTCTGCCATGCCTGTAAAAGAAGTTTTGCAGCCTGCCTATTCTCAAATTCCAATGATTGAAGGCTGGAAGAGACTGTCTCAAGAGTCCAAGACTAGTCCGGATTGTGCCACGAATAGGACTATCCAGCCTTTCCCCTCCCTCACCCCAACCCTCTACCAGAGGGCGAGGGGGACTACCGGCAAGATGCCGGCGCTACAGCAGCCCTGCCCTTTCCCGCCGGGAGAGGACAGGGTGAGGGAGCATTTGTGCTACGATTCCGCCCATGCCATGAGTTTTGAGACAGTCTCGGAAAGCCTGCCCCACGACTCACCGAAATCCGCATGGCTGCTGTCCTTCGCCCACAAATAGATGGTCGCTGCGCTGCGCATCTCGTACACACTCAGGCAATCATGTGCTTGAAGGCGGCTCCTCGTCCGCGTCCGCCTCTTCCTCTCTCATTACTTGTGCCAGAGCATGAAGAGCCTCATTTGTGAGCATGAACAGTACCGCGTCCCCTTTGTGCTTCACCCCGGGCTTTCCCAGAAGTCCGCTTTGCAGGATAAGATCCACTATGGTTTCGGCTGAGTTTCGATCAAGACCGGCCAGGTCCACCGTGACAATGGGCTCGGGTGTAGACAAGCGCTCCATAGCAAGGTCCAAGATGATCGTTTCGCGGTCCTCTTTGAGCGCCCTGATTCCGAACGGAGTAACAGCGCACCAGACTCGGACACCGGGTTGTGCTCCCTCCTTCAAGACCCCTGTGAAGAAATCTACCTTCATGGAACTTGGTGGGTATTAATCATTATTTGCGGAATGCTTGGACTACCGAAACCATCCCTGTTCGCGCAGCGGCTTGCCTCAGTGCGCATGGAGCAGCCGGTGCTTTTTCATCTTGCTGTACAGAGTGCTCCGGCTGATCCCCATCAATTTGGCGGCTCTGTACTTGTTCCATCCGCATTCCTCCAGTACTGAGCTTACATGATCCCGTTCCATAAGGTCCAGGGTTCTGGTGGAACCGTTGACGCACATGGAAGGCTCCTGGAAGCGCAACTCCTGGGGTAAGCCTTCGCAGCGAATAACGTCTTCTCGGGCAAGCACCATGGAGCGTTCAATCACATTTTCCAGTTCCCGGACATTCCCGGGCCAATGATGGCTGAACAAGAGATCCATAGCATCGGGCGAGAACGATCGAATGCTTTTCCCTAATTTGTCATTGTAGTGTTTTACAAAATTTGCCACGAGCTGCGGGATATCTTCTCGCCTTTCTCTAAGCGGCGGCACGTGCACGGAGATGACGTTAAGCCGCCAATAAAGGTCCTCACGGAACGTGCCGTGAGACATGGCCTGCTTCAAGTCCCTATTTGTGGCCGCTATAATTCGAGCGTCAGTGGAAAGCGTTTCTTCCCCGCCTACCCGCTCGAACTTCTTTTCCTGAATGACACGCAAAAGGATGACCTGAGTGGGAAGGCTTATCTCTCCTATTTCATCGAGGAAGATGGTTCCGCCGTCGGCCTGCTCGAATCGCCCCGGCTTCCTGCGGATTGCGCCCGTAAAGGCCCCTTTTTCGTGGCCGAACAGCTCCGAATGGAGGAGCGTTTCCGGATATGCCGCACAATTGATTACTACAAAAGGTCCTTTGCTTCGGAGGCTTTCTTCGTGAATTGTTCTTGCTACGACCTCTTTTCCGGTGCCTGACTCGCCCTGCATCAGCACATTTGAGTCGCTCGTTGAAATATCCAATATCAGGTCACAAATCTCTCGCATCTGAGGGGACCTGCCGAGAAGGGAAGCGAGTTTCTCATTCCGGTCGAGAGTGCGGCTCAACCGGCAATTCACCTGCCGTTCGTGCCTCAAGCTGCTGTACAGCCTTCTTATCCGCAGCATCGCATTTACCCGTGCAATGAGTTCGTCCGGCTCGTACGGCTTGATCAGATAGTCGTCCCCTCCCCTGTTGAGCCCTTCGATCTTGTACTCCAGCGAATCATTAACGGTGAAAATTATTACGGGAATGTATTGGAATTCCGGATGACCCTTCAACTTGGTCACCAGCTCGAATCCATCCATGCCGGGAAGGTTGACGTCCAGCAGGATCATGTCGGGAGGGTCGTCGTCATTGCGTTCGAGCAGGTCCAAGCCCGCTTCTGCCGATTCCGCCAGATCAGCCCTAAAACCTGCAGCTTGTAAGAGTTGCTGCGTGAACGGTCCGTTGTACGGGTCATCCTCGATGATCAGCACATAGCCGGACATGGAAGAGTCGTTCATGTTTGCTCCGGACATGGTCTGCGTTGATGTACCCATTACCGCTGAACGTTACTGGCTTGCGCTCGAATTGGCCGTGTCGCCAACTGCTTTGACCGGCGCTTTCCGCACAAGACCGTTGTGCATTCGTACAATCTTCAAGAAGTTTTTCAGAAGAAGCCCGCCATCCGGGCGTTTCGGCAGAAAGTACTCCGTATGGGCCTGAACACCGTACACGGGCTTCTCAGGATGTCTTATGATTTGATAAGCGCAAAGCTCGTTGGCAGCCAGAGAAATGAAACCCGGGGGCAGTTTCTTCACCTCATCATAGTGATTCTGGACGAGGTTCAAGCTCTGTCCCATGCCCAAAAAAAGAGGGTCTTGCTGCTGAACGTGAACATCGTGCCTCCCGCGCTCGGTGGGATTGTGGCCGTAGGAAAAGCAGTCGTCCTCGCCGCCCTTGATAGGCCCGACCTTTCCGCCGAACGCCAGAGCCAGCGCTTGATGCCCTCCGCATATTCCAATCACCGGGATGTTCATTTCTTCAACAATTACCTTAAGCGCTTTCAAGAACTCGTCCAGATTTTCGCCGTTTTTACCCTTGTAACGACACCACGGCATTCCGTTTGGACTCAGAGCCAGAAACTCGGGTCGCATTTTGGTCATATTTTCCACGGTGATCTCGCGGAACGGCAGGACAATGCCTTGACCTTCTGCTCCCAGTCGGGCCAATGTGTCTCTCACTCGCACCGCCTGCCGGGACGAAGGCCCTGTAAACAGGTTGACGACAATCCAGACAGGACCTGCTCCAGGCGTAGGAGTCTCGACCGGAGGTCTCTTCATTGTGGCTTTGTCGGCCCTTCTCTTCGCCGGCGCCTGCTCCACCAGAGCAAGAGTTATTACCAACATCATAATAATACATAGCTTTACACGCACAATCATTCCCAATACCTTCGAAAGAGCATTCCATCCCTCCTGTCCGAGTAAGATTGGCTCATTTCGCGAAAAAAGTAAAGATAAATATCAAAACATTGTCAATAGTTGTTGGATTTCTTGCATAAGTGTACTACTACCTCTCGCGAGAAGCGCAAGGTGAAACTATACATCTGTGTCAGAACAACCTCGGAGCCGGAGTGAGTTCCGCGTGCGATTTCCTATTGGTTATTTCTTCCGCGGATCGTCCGCCGGGTTAAGGTAAGTAATTCCCCATGGGCCAACCCCGTGCAATTGCACTACGGTCTCTTCCCCGGCCCACGCGAACATGCTGTGCCCCGGTTGAAATACCGCGAAGCTTCCCGGTTTCAAGGCTACGGCTTTCTCTTGGACAAATTGATCGCCGGTTCCCATATGGAACGTTCCGGAGACCACGGTCACGCGTTCGACAACCGGATGGGTGTGCGGCGCTATTCTGTAATTGGCCGGGAACTTGAGGCGGAACGTGAACGGCTCTGCTTTTGTCAAATCCCCTTCAATCACGGCAACTTGTGCGCCGGGCGGCAGTGACGGAGGTCCGTCTGTCCACTTTATATCGGCCGAATTGAGCATATGGTCCCCTGCATCTCGTGCCTGCAAAAGGGAACAAGCCATCAACGCCATTCCAACGGCCACGATTGAAGTCATTAAGCGGTGTGATGCATTCATTGTTGTTTCCTTACCATCGTAATAATTAGAGTCTTAGTTATTTAATAATTCCTTCACGCGCCGCGGGCAACCTGAGGCTCGCGCGGCTCGCTGGAGTGTTCCCGGGGCGGCCGCCAATCAAGCCCCCTAAGGGCACCACCTTCTAATGTTATTTACTACGGTTTTCAGACGGATGCGCTCCTCCGGCTAAGCCAGTATTCGAATGGCCGTGATGCTTGTGCACCACCGCGTGACCGCGGCCGCGGGCAATCAACCATCGGTTGATGGGAAACGCGGCGATACCGGCAAGGATAAGGGAAAAGATGAGGCTTGCCCAGAAAAGCAGCTCACTGAGCCCGGCTTCCATTGCTCCCGGTAAGACGAGCATTACTGCATTGTCGACAAACTCCATAACCGCGATGGAAAGAGTGTCCGATGCAAGCGCGAGCTTGAGAGCGTCACTGACTGCCACGCCTGCACGCAACAACGGCAGCAGGGTCAGGAGGTACCCGAACACAAATGCGAGCACCACGGAGATAGCCACTGTCGGCCAGTTTCCCCAAGCCAGCGCTGTGCCGAGTACCATCCCCAGCACCTCGCCGATGGAACAGCCGGTAAGGCAATGAACCGTGGCGCTGAACGCGAGGCGATTCAGTGAAGGATGATCCGCCCCATGTTTATCTTGATCCATCTGCATACGTCCCCACGAAGTGCAACACCTCATATATAAGGTGTTGCACTTCGTTTGTGAACTTAGGGAATCCAGCCTGGACCCAGGATCGGAGTCCGGGGTGACGACTGACCGGCAATCCCGCGTTTCGCGCGGGACGGTACTATGTCAGCATTGCTTTCCAGGGTTTCGCGGGATTTTTACTCCTCGCAGTGCCAGACCCGTAGATGCCCACCTAACTAAAGAGTTACGAAGATAGATATTACGGAATCCCTAGCTCTGCTAGGGTTCGGTATCGTCAACAGCCGATCGTACCGCTCTAACCATTTCGGAGAGTTCCTCATAACAGTGCTCACAAGATTCATCAGGCCTGCGAATGACCACCACACGGCATCCCGCGATACGCGCGGCTTCGAGCTTGGCCGGAACGCCTCCGGCCTCACCGCTGTCTTTTGTGACGAGGACCCCGATCTTGAAATTCGTAATGACAGCAAGGTTTTCCTCTACTGAAAATGGCCCCCGGCCTCTCACAATGTTTGCTTCGGGAATGCCAGCGGTGAGAGCGGCTTTTACGGACTCGGGATGATCGAGCACTCTGACGAACAGCGCCGATCCGGTTCTGGAGCATGCTTTGACGTACGGCCGCAAATGGGTAGAGCCTGTGGTAAGCAGGATCGAACCACCTAGAGAGCAAGCCAGGGTGGCTGCTTCCTCGTGGTTGGCTGCAAAATGCAGGTCAGCCGCAGGCTCGATGACTTCCGGCCTACGCCACCTGAGGCAAGGCAAATCGAGGGTCGCAGCTACTTTCCTCGCATTTGCATGGGCTGCTTCAGCGTACGGATGGGTCGCGTCCACTATGGCCCTTACCCCGCGATCTCGTGCCAACAGCAGCATTGCCTGTTCATCCAGCGGGCCGATTCTCCGAGTGACTTTCCCGTGGTGGCCCAACTCAAGGGGCAAATCCGTAACCGTAGATACCAGCACCTCAAATCCTGCGTCGGCCAAAGCTGCGGCCAGCGGGGCGGTTTCAGCCGTGCCCCCGAGAAGAAGGATCATACCTTGTACCCTCGTGGGGTAACAAACCATCTGTCCATCAACCTGGAGGAACTGTTCCCTACTATCACCAGGCTCCTCATGTTGATCTCGGTTTCGAGGAAGTGGTCCAGATCTGAGATCACAATGCTCTCGTCTTCCGTACCAACGGCTGTAGCGACCCCAACCGGCGTTGTGCCCGGACGATGGTTGCGAAGTATTTCCGCGGCTTCTGTGAGCTGAGCCTTGCGCTTGCGGCTCCTTGGATTGTACAGGACTACGACCATGTCGGCAGCGGCCACGGCTTCCAGACGCTTCCGGATGGTTTCCCACGGCACGAGGAGATCGCTGAGACTGATCGCGGCAAAGTCGAGCATGAGCGGGGCCCCTAACTTGGCCGCCGCGGCTGTAGCGGAAGTGACCCCGGGGACGATCTCGATAGGGACATCCATTCCGTTAGTCGTGGCCAGCTCCAGGGCCAGTCCTGCCATACCATAGATCCCTGCGTCGCCTGACGATATCAGGGCCACGTTCTCCCCTTGCCGGGCTCGCTCCAGGGCCGCGTTGCATCGCTCCAATTCCTTGGTCATGCCTGACGAGATGACTTCTTTACCTGCAAGGAGGTCTTCGATCAATTCCAGGTATCTTTTGTAGCCCACCACCACGCGGCAAGACGCTATCACCTCTTCGGCACGCCTGGTGCGATCTAACCGGCCACCTGGTCCGATGCCTACCACAAACAGTTTTCCCGAGCCACGGCCACTGTGACGCCGCTGAACTTCTTTTTCCGAAGAACTAATTTTGTCCTCCTCCCTGCCAGAAGAGCCGAAGGTTCGGCCACCGCAGGCAGGTTGACCTTTTCCTGAACAAAGTCTGAGCGTTGAAATCGTTTCGTGGAGTTGCGAATCTCGTCCGAGGGGATCAATCGTAAAGGCAGTCCAAGCTCGCGGGCCGCGTCGATCAATCCCTCTTCATCAGCCTTTAAGTCCGCTGAAGCCAGTACCCGGACCTGGTCCAGGGACGCGTTGGCCTCATCCAGTCCCGCTTTGATGGCCTCGATTATCCGCGCGGCCGGTGTTCCGCGACGGCAGCCGATTCCAACAATAAGGTTCTTCTTTGCCTCTGTGGTGGTCGTTACAATCGGTTCAGCTCCGATGATGTTCCCCACCGCCATTGCAAGATCGTTCGCACCGCCTTCATGACCGCTCAATACGCTGATAGCGTACCGGGCGCAAACATCCACCGCCACAACGCCGGGGTCCCGGGTCTTGTGCTTTATATTCGGAGCGAGTGCTCTCACGACCACACCGCACGGAGCAACGTAAACCAGTCCTTGATACCGGTTGAAAATATCTTTTGTAAGACTGACGATGCTTTTGAACCTGCGCCCCTGCCATTCAGGGCCAACGCTTTCGTGCAGGAAAACATCCGCGTCCGGCAATCCCTCGACCAGCCGTGTGGCCACGGCAGCTCCTTCCGTGGAGAGCGTTATGACTGCAATTCTCACTCGGGAGTCCCTCTGCGGAATTCATGAGAAAACGTCGCGTCGTACAACTTTGACGCAGGGATTTCCCTGCCCAGCGCTTGACCGACCAGGATCAGAGCGGTTTTCTTTATACCCGCGGCCTGCGTTTTTGCGCCAATATCCCCGAGAGTCCCCACAATTACTTTTTGATCCGGCCATGTGGCCCTATAGACCAGGGCTGCGGGGCACTCCCGGCCGTAATGTTCGGCCAGACGATCGGCTATTTCTTCTATCTTGTCGGCTGACAGAAAAATGCACAGAGTAGATCCGGTCCGAGCCAGCCGGTCCAGGTCCTGCTCTTCGGGTACCGGAGTCCGACCCGGCGCTCTGGTCAAGATGATCGTCTGCGCGACCTCCGGCGCGGTCAGCTCCGACTTTAACACGGCTGCCGCGGCCTGAAACGAGCTTACCCCCGGAACCACCTCGTACTCTATCCCCAGGCTATCCAACTCGTTCATTTGCTCTCTGATGGCCCCGTAGATTGACGGATCGCCCGAATGCAGACGCACCACATCAATATCTCTCGCTTGGGCATCCTTGCAAAGGTCCACTATCTCTTGAAGGCTCAATTTCGCGGAGTCATACTTCTCCGTCCGTTGGGGAAGTAATGCAATGACACCAGGGCTTATCAGCGAACCAGCGTAAATGCATATGCGGCAATTCCTTAAGAGACCGGCTGCCTTGACCGTGAGGAGTTCCGGGTCGCCTGGCCCTGCTCCCACGAAATAAACCTTCATCCGCCCTCCCCTTTGAAAGCATGGACCAGTATCACGCTCAAGTTAGCCTCATCGGGAGCCTTGGCCGCGAGGTTCCTGAGGTCCGTTTCGATCCGCTCCCCGGCCAGTCCGGCTCGGCTTACCAGTATTGCGTTGTCAATGTGTCCGGAGGTTTCCAGGAGTTTCAGGACCTGGCCGAACCTCTTTCCAATTTTCATCAGGATAACTGTTCCGCCCAGTAATAATGCCCGCTCCAGGGCCTCAAGATCGTCAGAAATCGGAACCACCGTCACAGGCTCCTGCCCTACCCCAATGGGGAATTCAACAAGAGCAGCAGCAGCGCTAAACGCGGTAACACCCGGAACGGTCACAACTTTTGCATCAGGGAGATGCGTTCGAAGGCCTTTGAGCATGTAAATGTACGTGGAATACATCAGCGTGTCGCCAAGGGTCAGATAGCACGCGTCCTCGCCGGTCCTCAATACCGAGGCTATCGCCTGAGTGGAAGCTTCCCATTTTGTTCGAAGTTTCTCTCGATCTTTGGTCATCGGGAATTCGATCATTGTCACATTACATGCGCCGGGAATGTGCTGCTTTGCGATGGACAGGGCGAGGCTTTCATCACGGGGAGGCGCCTTGGGCACGAAAACATGCTGGCATCGAGCTAGCAGCCTGGCGCCTTTTACCGTAATTAGCTCGGGATCGCCGGGGCCGATGCCTATGCCGTAGAGGATTCCTTGCTTCATTTGACCATCGTGCCATTAATGATTAGAACAACTGTTCGAGAGTTCACTCTAAGCCCGGAAAGCTCGTCCGCGCATACTTCAAGCACCTGTTCGTTATCCAGCGTAAGGTCCTGGCAAACGAATATCCTGCGGTCCTTCCCGAGCTGAACCGCGAGATTTGCAATCCATTCCACGGCTTCCTGTCGTCCGGCGAGCACTGCGAGCTTATCCTCGTTCCTCAGGGACGCCAACAGGGCCTCATCGGGATTCTCCTTGTGTGCACTAATGATCCTCGCATCAGCCCAGTCGAGTCCCAATCTTGCGAACGCGGCTTGGACCGAGCTGACACCGGGAATAACCTCGCACGATTCACGTCCAAAGCGTTGTATCACGCGTTTCGCAAGGCTGAAAAGTCCGGGGTCCCCACTGACCAGGACCGCCACAGGTCTATGTTCCGCGTGTGCCGCAATCAAATCCAGGGCTTGGCCTACATCGCCCCCGATAGGTAGCTGTTCAGCCTCAGCATCGGGAAACAAGTCCAACAGCCTCTGTGCACCAACCAACAATTCAGCCTGTTGGACCGCTCGAATGGCCGCTCGGGTGAGATAATCCGGGGAGCCGGGACCGCATCCAACTATGGTGATCTTCATTGCCACGTTTCGAGGTCTCCGTGCTGCCCAAGTATTTCCCCGCGAAGATTGACCAGCACTACCGCAATGATGAATCGCTCTCTGGTTCGTTCGGACACGGCCTCACCTATCAAGCGGGCCAGTTCGCTCGCTAAGAATTTTCGCTCGCCCTCCGAAAGGGCTGAGAAGATGCCCTCAACCGTCGGGGGCCTTTCGCCCATGGGTTGGCCGAAGAGCTTCTCACCGAGGCTTACAACAAATCCCACGGCGCTCCGAGATCGCGATGAATGAGTATCCCAGTTCCCATCTGCAAGCTTGGCTAGTTTCCCCGGATGGCCCAGTACCAGCAAGCGCTCAAAGTCGTAAGGGACTGCTTGGTCCAACATGAATCCCCATTCATTGCTCACCTCGACCAGTTGCTCCGGTGACAGGCGAAAGTGCTTTCCCGCGGCCCGCGCTCCGATGCGTCCCGGCACAAAAACGGGCGCGGTGACTTTGCACGCCTGCGCCACACTCAGTGAGCACTTCAGCGCATCCCGAAGGGCTGAACTGCTGAAGGGCCGCACGACTCCGGAAGTCCCCAGTATGGAGAGCCCACCCTGAACGCCCAGCCGCGGGTTGAAGGTCTTGTCGGCCAGTTCCTTGCCGCCCGGTATGGAAATTGCTACCCGTACACCTCGATCTGTGACCTCACGGACCGCGTCCATGATCATCCGCCGCGGAACAGGATTTATGGCCGGTTCACCAGGAGGCAGAGCGAGGCCGGGCTTGGTGACCGTACCTACTCCTTCTCCTGCTGCGATGACAAAGCCTTCCTGATCCAGCCATGACACTGCGGCCTTAACCAGCACACCGTCAGTTACGTCGGGATCGTCCCCCGCGTCCTTACGAACCGCGGCCCAGGCCGAATGGGAACCACGGCCGCTTGCCTCGACCGGCAGGGTCACCCTGGAACCGTCAGGAAGGCCGATCTCCACCTGTGCCGGGGCTGACACCCCTTCCGAAACTATTGTAGCTGCCTTGGCCGCAGCCGCGGCGCAAGTTCCGGTGGTGAATCCTGTACGGAGCTTGGAGCGTTTCATTCCATCCAAATCTTCGGTCAGCCCTGGCGTAACGCCACTGAGCAAAGCGCATGCAAGGTGCTCACAGCCAGCGGACTCCCTCCCCGTCTGCCCGCGATCGCTATGAACGGGACATCCAGGGACATCAGCTCTTCCTTGCTCTCCACCACGTGGACAAAGCCCACCGGCATTGCCACGACCAGAGACGGTTTGATGCCATCCTCCATGATGAGGCGATTCAGCTCCATCAAAGCCACAGGAGCGTTGCCGAAGACTGCAATGCTCCCATGCAAAACAGCCCGGGCCTTTCGCACTGCGAAAAGGGAGCGGGGAAGTCCGTTCTCACGTGCCGCCTTGGCCACATCGTCATCAGCCACATGACACTGAATATCGGCTGGGCCGTATTCAGAGCGAACTTGCCTCAGCCGGGCCAGAGACAGCCCCGATTTGATCATGTTGGAATCCACATATACAGGAGCGCCTGCTCGCAATCCAGCCACGCCGGAATCAACCGCATCCGGGGAAAACCGCACCTCTCGGGCAAGGGAAAAATCAGCGGTGGTGTGGATCATGCGCCTCACGATCTCCCACTGGGCCGGAGAGAAGTCATGCGCCGGCGCCTCTTGGTCGATTATCTCGAAGGAGCGCTGTTCTATTTGCTCTCCACTCATGGGGCGCTTATAGAGGCCATGAATAAGCGGTTTAGAGGGGTTGTCCGTTTTCATACCTTCCTTCTCTGAGAGCGATGACACATGTCATACCAAGCACCGCTTACGCTGGTGGCTTCCCGATCAATTATCGGCATTGCTGGCCATGCCTGAGATATTAAGAAATCAAATCGTTTCCCATATCGGTGGGATGAACACATTCCACCACACATATATTTTGTAGCAATATGCTACAATGATGGTGACAATTGCTGTTATGACAAAAATTCTCCCCAACATTGGGAGCCTCCATCAGAGGAACGTCTTTCAACCTCGATCTGAAAAATTTCCTCGGCCTTTCCTCCTGACGCCGTTGTACCATAAACAATCGCTCGGCGGGAGGTGATCCTGTGCTCTTGGTAATTCTAAGAGCTGCCGAAAGGAGCGTTCCGTTCGGGTGCCACTGCTGGCTTGTCCAGCAGTGCATGACCAGGAAACACTGCTGGACAAGCCAGCAGTGGCACCCATGCATAAGCGCACTGCACGAAGGCCATCTCAAAACGCCGGAGCGCAGGGATGCCCAGGTGGGGGCGGTTCACGAACCGCCCCTACAACACTTGGCACCGCATCTGTCTAATTCACGTCCCCAGCATCACCGAACACCTTCCCGGCAAATGCCCAAGAAATGCCTTATGGATTCAGGCTTTGATGCAAAATGCATGTGAATATAGCTGACCAGAATTCTGCCCTTCTGAAATCCCTCCGGCACAGCCTTGGTGGCCCGCCGGTGTTGCACATTATACGCGGCGGTCCAACCGGATTCTTGCCATTCCTCGCCCACAAGCTCCGAGTAGTGGAATTCGTGGCCCCTGAGCTTGTCTCCCCGCTTTCCGAAAAGGGAGTCATGCGTGAACTTCACTTCAACATATCCTAACGATCTGAGCCGGTCCAGCATTCTGGTCCATGCGGGAAATAGTCCGACAAGATTGTGGCGCTTCCCGTCCAGCGTTTCAATTCCTTGGGCCAAGTACATCAGCCCGCCGCACTCTGCGTAAATCGGCTTGCCCGCTTCACCAAAGTCCTTGAAAGCTCGCAGCATCTTCGTGTTTTGAGCGAGCCGTTCAGCGAACTCCTCAGGATATCCGCCGCCGATATATATCCCATCGATTCCCCGCGGCAATTCGCTATCCTCCAAGGGCGAAAAACGTATCAGGTCGCATCCGTTCCGCTCAAATTCTTCCAAGTTGTCCAGGTAATAGAAGTGAAAGGCCTGGTCACAGGCTAAGCCTATTCTGACGGGCCTCCCTGATGGCTGCGGAGCAGCCGTCACATTTGTGTGCTGGAACGGCGCGAAGGCCTGAGCTTTTTTCAGGATTGCTGCAACGTTCAAGTGACGTTCGACTGCTTCTCCCAGAGAGTCCAGGATAGTGGGTGTCAGAATCCCGGTATCAGCAGTGACAAGACCAAGATGTCGATTCGGAAGCTCCGAGAAAGCGCCCCTGGGAACCGCGCCCACTTGTTGGGGGAGCCGAGAGAACTTCAGCGCCTCTGCCAACCATTCTCCGTGCCGCGCGGAACCGCAGTGGTTCGAGATCACACCAGCAATATTCAAGCTCGGTTCAAATTCGGCAAAACCTTTGACAATAGGGGCAAGACTTCGGGCTACACCATGCACGTTTACAAGCAGCAGCACCGGGGAGTCCAGCCACATGGCGATTTGGGCTGTGCTTCCTTCGAGGCTGTCAAAATCAGCGCCGTCGAAAAGCCCCATGACTCCTTCAATTACAGCAATGTCGGCATCCGCGGAAGCCCTGGCAAAGAGGTCTTGCACGTAGTCGTTGCCGGTCATCCAGCCGTCGAGGTTGTAGCAGGGCCGCTCCGAAGCCAGCGACAGGTATGTCGGGTCGAGATAGTCCGGCCCCACTTTAAAGGTCTGAACCTTTAGCCCGCGCTTCTTCAGGGCCACGACAAGGCCGAGCGATACGGTGGTCTTGCCTACACCACTGTTCGCGCCTGCTATGACTATTCTGGGGCAGGACAGGGTTAAACTCCTTTTCCTCCACAAGTGTCAGCGGAAAACCTCAAACGGTTCCACTCCATGCCTGAACCAGAAGGAGGCGCAAGACCAAAAAGGCCAGCAGCGTGATGCCAGAGGTCACCAGCATCATGGAATTGGCAGTCCTGATATGGTACGGCTCGGGACCTACCAGCGGGTCACCCAATTCAGGCTTGTTGGATGGTTTCCCCTGATAATGACTGAGACCTCCCAGACGCAGGCCCAGTGCGCCGGCCATCGCTGCTTCCGATTGGCCCGCGTTTGGGCTCGGGTGTTTGTTTCGGTCGCGAAGGAATACCCTCAGCGAATTCAAAGCCCGTTGCCTGAGAATCAAAGCCGCGATCGGGACCAGAATGGCCGTAAGCCTGCTGGGAACAAACGCGGCCACATCGTCCAGCTTTGCCGATGCCCATCCGAATTCCCGATACCTCTCGTTCTTATACCCGAAGGTGGAATCAAGCGTGCTCACGGCCTTGTAGGCCATAATTCCAACCGGGCCTCCGATGACCGCGAAAAACAACGGGGCCGTCACACCGTCCACCATGTTCTCCGAAACACTTTCCACTGTGGCACGGATGACGCCGCTGGAGTCAAGAGCCTCGGTATCACGGCCGCAAATCATCCCGACCTTGATTCTTGCTTCGTCGAGATCCCCCGCAGCGAGGGCTTTCCAGACCTCGACGCTGTGGTCGATCATGTCCCGTGCGGCCAGACCCGTGTAAATGATCCATACGGATACAGCCTCACCGAATGCAGGGTGCACAATCGCGGCCAGGCGCACTATGCCGTAGGTCAATCCCGCGGTCACAAGAATTACCGAGGCCGCTGTTGCGATGCCTGCAAGCCGGGGGTTCTTTGCTATCCTGCGGAGGGGCTGTTCCAGCAAAATGGCGAATCGCCCGATAAATTTAACAGGATGCGGCAACCAACGCGGGTCGCCCAGGACAATATCAAGGGCCAAGGCGAGCAGGATCTGGTATTCCAGCGCCATCAAAGCCCCAGTTGCTTGTAAATGAAGTCCATTTTGATGTTGCAGCGAACCGCGTCGGCCAACCTGTCGATGGCCGGCTCCAAATTGTATCGGCCGGCGATCTTGCCCAGCGCGGGTAACCCCTTTCGGACCCTAAGCCTGTCGATGAACCATCGCCGGAACCCGTCCGCATCGAATATTCCGTGCAAATACGTTCCCCAACAGCGGCCTCCGTCCGGGGATCCGACCCCCTCGATCTGGCCGTCGTCGCGTCGTATCATCGGCCGGGTTTCGTCGGACCGGGTTTGGCCGTGGTGGATTTCGTATCCTGTGACTTGCTGGCCTGATTCCAAATGAACCGCGCGAACCCTCGTAAGCGTCTTCTCGATGGCCATTACTGTTGATAGCTTCAGAAGGCCCAGGCCCTCAATGGTTTGTCCATCCGACTCTATTTTATGGGGATCCGCGATGCTTTGTCCGATCATCTGGAAGCCGCCGCAAACGCCTACTATTTCGGTCCGACCGCTCCGGCCAAGACTTGAAATCTTGTCTGCGAGCCCATTTTCGCGGAGGTGAGCGAGGTCGCCGGGCACGTTTTTGCTTCCCGGCAAGATTATCGCGTCAGGACGATCAAGGTCTTCAGACGATCTCACCACACGCAGCCGCACGTCCGGTTCCGTTCGGAAAGCGTCGAAATCCGTGAAGTTGGAAATATGGGGCAGGTCAATCACCGCAATTTCCACATGGTCCCCCTGCGGGCGATGATCGTCGAAGAAGCCGCTCTTAAAGGTCACGGAATCCTCTTCGGGCAGGCCGAGGTTCTGAAGGAACGGGACTACCCCTATTACAGGCCGGCCGGTATGCCGCTCCGTATAGTCCAAAGCATCCGAGAGGATATCAGCCCTGCCTCGAAAACGGTTCACCAAGAACCCTGCAACCAGCCGACGCTCCCACTCAGCCAAAACCTCCATGGTGCCCACAAATGAGCCGAACACCCCTCCCCGGTCGATGTCTCCCACGAGGATGACCGGTGAATTTGCATACTTGGCCATCTTCATGTTCGCTATGTCGTGATGCTTGAGGTTTACCTCCGCAGGGCTGCCCGCGCCCTCCAGGACCACAACGTCAAAGTCCGCGGCCAGCGAATCAAACGCTTCACACGCGGAGGCAAAGGCCTGAGGCTTGTATTCCACGTATTCCAGCACGTCCATATTGCCGACAGGTTTGCCATTGATTATTACCTGGCTGCCCGTGTCGCTGTTGGGCTTGAGCAGAATGGGATTCATGCGCACGTCCGGCTCCAGGCGGCATGCCTGGGCCTGAACCACCTGCGCCCGCCCCATTTCACCGCCGGCTCGTGTCACAAAAGAGTTCAGCGACATGTTTTGGGACTTGAACGGAGCCACGCGATAGCCGTCCTGCAAAAGTATCCGGCAAAGGGCCGCGGTCAAGACGCTCTTCCCCGCGTTGGAGCTTGTCCCCTGGAACATTATCGCCGGCCGCGTGGGCCGTCTTCGAGTCCGGCTTGTTAAGCCCAAGGCCTCTCCGAGGGATTCCACCAGCCGAGAATTCTCTTCTGCGGTCCTCACTGCAACACGGAAATAGCGCTTGTCCAGCCCTTCAAAATTGTCGCATACGCGGATGGCAATACCACGCTCAAGTAATTTGGCAGCCAGGCCATGAGCTTCAATGTCACCGCGGTCGATTCGTACGAGCAGAAAATTCGCGTGCCCCGGATAGACCTTCAGTCCCGGGATGGACTTGATCTGAGCTGCCAGGCTTTGGCGTTGTTCATGCACGAAGGTGCGGCTAGTCGCAACGTAATCGGAATCCGCCATCGCGGCGCAACCGACAGCCTGCGAAATCCGATTTACCGACCAGGGCTGTTGGATTGCTTCGACCTTGCGCACCAGTTTCGGTTCAGCCAGAGCGCACCCCAGACGCAGGCCCGGTATGGCAAAGGTCTTGGTCAGTGAAATCAGCACGATGATGTCCGCGGCCCGATCGGCCGAAAAAGAAGGGACTTCATGTGCCAGGTCCACAAAAGCCTCGTCTATTACAAAGACCGTCGATGGGTGGCGTGCCGCCAACGCCCTTAGAAGGCCTACATCCAGAGGGGCTCCGGTCGGGTTGTTGGGATGGCCGAGGAAGACAATCTCATCGCCGGTGAGATGGGACTCAATCTGTTCAAAATCTACTCTGAAATTGAGGTCTTCTCGGAGCGGAACTCGGATCGCTTCGAGTCCGGCAAGCTCCGACGCGGAAACGTAATCCGAGTAAGACGGGACCGGCACAATAACGCGGCTTTTCTGCAGTGCCGCAGGGATAAGATAGATCAGCTCGGTGGAACCGTTGCCGACAAGCACTTCCGCCAATTCAGCATTGTATCTGGATGCCACGGCTCTTTTCAGATCCCGGCAGTAAGGATCGGGATAGTTGACCACAGACTCCAGCGACGAGCTGACCACGGCACGCAGCCATTCCGGCGGCCCAAGCGGGTTGATATTGGCCGAAAAATCGAGCAATCGCGATTCGGGAAGACCCGCTCGTTCGGCTAATTCTTTTGTGCGCCCGCCGTGTTTGAAATTTGCCATGACTGTTTAATGCACTCTGCTTGAGTATGCTCAACCTCTGACACGACCTCATTGCCGGAAGTCCGGCCTTTGAGATCGCGACAACGTTCAGATCCGAAGGAGTCTAGCACAAGTGCCGCTCAATTTTCCATGTGAGGAGAATGCCAAATGTCGCTGTGCAGTCTTGTAAGAGAGACAACTCGCCCGAAACGTGTCATTGCGACCCCGCTGAAAAGCGGGGGAAGCAATCTCCAGTGGTGGGACAGGCTTCCAGCCTGTCTATAAGAATGACCGGCAGGATGCCGGTCCTACCGAAAATGAGATTGCTTTCCCGCGGAACGCGGGATTTCACTCCTCGCAATGACAGAGAATCGACAAATCCCTGGAGAAGTTAATGGTTACATGTCAGTCGGAGTGTGAAACGCATTCGCCGGTTGGACAAAACCGTGGTCATGTATTAACAACTAAGGACCGTGCGCGAACACATTCCGAAAAGGAAAAGAATAAGCCCGGCGGAGCCGTGAAAGGAGCGCCGGAGACTATACAATGACTATTTCGTTCGATCAAAAGGCACCCCCTATTAGATGGCTCATCTTTGGGATCATGTCCCTGGCCTACGTCGGTTCCGTCTTTCACAGGATATGCCCCGCGGTGGTGGCGGTGGACCTCCAGGAAGCCTTCTCCATTTCCGGGAGCCTCCTGGGGCTTCTGGCATCCACCTATTTTTACAGCTACGCAATCATTCAGTTGCCCGCAGGCTTGCTTTCAGACTCCCTTGGCCCTCGCAAATCGGCAAGCCTGTTTCTGTTAATCGGAGGGATCGGCAGCATACTTTTTGGCCTTGCCCCGCGCCTGGACGAGGCATTGGTCGGCCGGGTGATGGTCGGTGTTGGAGCGGGCATGGTGTTTACGCCCACGATGAAGATCATCTCGGAGTGGTTCAGCCCACGCGAGTTTTCCAGGATGAACGCCATATTTGTGACCTCCGGCGGACTGGGTGCGCTGGTTGCTGCCTCACCTCTCGCTTTCCTCACTTCATTATGGGGATGGAGGGCTTCGTTCGAGATCATAGGAATTGCGACCCTTCTTCTTGCAGTCCTGGTGTTCCTGATTGTGCGAGACAGGCCCTCGGAACTGGCCACGACTTCAACGACAGGCGGCGCCGGGATTCAGGACGCTTCAATGAACCCGGCTATTGAGATACCTTTGTGGCAAGGCGCTCGGCGAGTTTTTGGAGAAAAGTATTTCTGGCTTGTGGCGCTTTGGGCGTTTTGCACCATAGGGATCTTTTTCTCGTTCGGCGGATTATGGGCCGGTCCGTACCTGATGAATACCTATGGCCTGAATAGGGCACAGACCGGCGGCATTCTGGACATGCTCGCCTTCGGCACTCTATTCGGCTGCCTGGGCATGAGCTTTCTTTCGGAAAGTGTCCTTCGCAGCAGGAAGAAGGTGCTGGTAATGACTTCTGCTGCACTGGTGGCTGAGCTGGTCTTTTTAAAATTCTTTTACCAAGCCTTGCCGATTCCCTTGCTTTACCCCTTGTTTTTCCTCTTTTCACTGTTTTCGGTGGCGCCCGCGGTGGTAAGCGTGACTGTGACCAAGGAACTTTTCCCGGTCCAGATCATCGGAACATCCGTGGGAATGGTGAATGGTTTTCCTTTCCTGGGCGGCGCGGTCTTCCAGTTGGTTGTCGGACGGACGCTGGATGCGTACGGCGAGTCCGCACCGGGGTCGTACCCGCCTGATGCTTATTCCACCATGTTTCTGGTCCTGCTGGTTCCCGCGGTGGTGGCCTTTGTTTGCGCGTGTTTGATGAAAGAGACCTATTCCCGATACCAGACAAAATGATCGGGCCTCGTGCTTGCGCACCCACAGCGAGTTGCCCTTGCTGTTGATTTTCCATCATGGGATGACGAACTAGTTAAAGAGGCGATGATGGAAACAAAGTGCCAGTTTTCCAAGCTCACCATACCCGCGGATGTCGAGTACGCAGGCGTCGCGGGCAATTACGCGGCCGGGGTGGCCAGGCTTATCGGGTTTGACGGCGAGGACTGCCGGAAAATAGAGCTGGGTGTTTCTCAGGCGGTTTCGCAAGTGGTTCGATACTCGTTCGACCCCGATGAAAGCGCCACCATAGATGTATCGTGCGAGCGAATTCCCGCGGGTCTGAAGGTGGCGATAGACGATAAAGGGCTCCCGCTTGACCCGCAGCGCACTCAAACCGGAGAATGCTCTGTCGACGCTGACGAAGGTCCTTCCGAACTGCTGTGCATAGAGGACTATATGGACGAGGTTCGCTTCCACAACCTGGGCCGTGATGGAAAAGAAACCGTCCTGATAAAATATCTGCGGAACAGAAGCATAACGGATTATTACCAGGCTTGTGAACTGGAGCCTTACGCCAGGCCCAACGCGGATAAGCCGCGGGTGCCACAAGATCTCGAATGCACTGTCCGGGCGATGAAGCCTTCCGAGGCGGTCGAGGTCTCCAAGTGCATTTATCGAGCTTACGGGTACTCGTACGGGTATGAGCTGCTTTATTACCCTGACCAGCTCGCGGCCTTGAACGAGAGCGGCCGGGTCCTCTCCGCTGTCGCGGTAATTGACGGCGAAATCGCAGGGCATTGTGCTCTCATTTCATGGGACAGCAACTCGCGTATAGCTGAAATGGGACAAGGAGTGGTAAAGCCTGAATATCGTTCCCAGGGCTGCTTTGCCAAGCTAACGGGCTACCTCGTTGAACAAGCTAAAATCCGCGGCTTAATGGGTGTGTTCGGCCAGGCCGTAACCAATCACACGTATTCCCAACAGGTCGGCCATCGCTTCGGATTCAAGGATTGCGCCCTGATTCTTGGTTTCATCCCCACGACCGTGAAATTCAGGGAGTTGGCCGACCAATTAAGCCAACGCGGCAGCTTAATCGTACATTTCAAATACCTCCGAGAGCCTCCGAATGCTGCCCTGTACGTTCCTGAACATCACATGGAAATCATCGGCAAGCTGTACGAGAACCTCGGCCCGGTGCCGGAATTTAGCAGGCCAACGAGCGTGGACTTCCGAGCAGACGATTCGCACTCGATAATCAGAACCACAACTATTGGAACGCTGAACTTCGCTCGCATAGAAATTGACCAATACGGCAGCCGTGTGGTCGAAGAATTGAGGTCTACAGTAAGAGAACTGTGCCTTAAAGGAACAGAAGTAATCAATTTGTACCTCGATCTTTCCGATCCGGCAACGTTTCACCTGACCGCTGAATTCGAAAAACAGGGGTTCTTCTTTGCGGGGATTTTGCCCGCCGCGGTTCGTCGCGGGGATGCCCTGATATTGCAATATTTGAACAACGTTCCAATTGATTACGACCGGATCAAAGCGGCATCCAAGGCGGCACAGGAGCTGATTTCGTATATCAGGCGTCGAGATCCTGCGGGGAGGACCTTTTTGTAATCCCGCGGAACGCGGGACCTCCCCGCACCCCTCTCCAAAAACTTCCATATCTCGCTTGCTTGGCGACTTCCGCTGGCAGCGGAAGTCGCCAAGCAAGGAACGTCGATTTTGGATGGAGGGCCGCGACTTACCTGAAGGGACAGGGCATCGAGGCGTATGAAATGCCTATTTGACGGGCTCTCTCGACTATGGTAAGCCTGACGTGTCTGAGGGTTGCTTTCGAAGCAACTTATGACAATTCGCGTTCAATGTAAGTGATAAGTAACAACCGTGGCGGGGCGGGCCGTGCCCGCCTTTTTCTTTGATGCACCGGCCGGGGTAGGCCAAAGTGGTTTCCATGATTTCAAGTTCAACAAAAGGTTACCTGTGTGTGATGATTGCAGCGGTTTTGTGGGCGTCTTCGGGGACCGCGGGCAAAGCGCTCTTTCAAGGCGGCATCACGCCTTTTGACCTCGTCCAGCTCCGGGTGACATTTGCATCTCTGATCCTGGCCGGGGCTTTTACACTGTTCGCTCGCCCCTTGTTCAGGATTCGATTCCGTGACATCGGCTACTTCATTGTGCTTGGCGGGCTGATCATGGCCCTGGTGCAAATCACGTATTTCTATGCCATCAGCAAGATCCAGGTTATGGCTGCGATACTCCTCCAATACTTGGCGCCAGTATTGGTGGCGGTTTTTGCCATCCTTTTTTGGGGCGAAAAGCCCAAGTGGTACAAAATAGTCGCGTTGATAGCCGCAATTGGAGGATGTTACCTGGTGGTCGGCGGTTACAATCTTCAGCTGCTCCAGATGAACCGCCTGGGAATACTGGGCGGCCTGGCCGGGGCCGTATGCTACGCGGCATACGCCCTGTTCGGAGAATGGGCCATGCACAAGTATTCTCCCTGGACGGTGGTCTTTTATTCCCTGGTCTTTGCCGCTGTGACGTGGCATTTGATCCACCCGCCATTCAAATATTTACACGCCACGTATGACTGGACCCAGTGGGCAGGACTGCTCTACATTGTGGTGATGGGCACTATTGTGCCGTTCGGGCTTTACTTCGTGGGGATAAACTTCATCAGGTCAACAAGGGCCATGATCACAGCTACGCTGGAGCCGATCTGCGCGGGTTTCATGGCCTACTTCGCACTCGGCGAGAAGTTGGAGCCGCTCCAGTTGGCAGGCGCGGCCATGGTAATCGGGGCCATTGTCTTGCTCCAGCTCCAGCGAGAGCTGGACGAACGGACCCCTGCACTGATCAGAGAGAGCGCGACCAGACCCTAGAGGTTGTGGCCCCCAAAGGCGTGATAATCCTCGTTCCCAGGCGGAGCCCGGGAACCGGACAAACAACCGCTTGTGCGTTGACAGCGACAAATGTAGGAGGAGCATCGATCATGTCCCTGACAGAAGAACTGGCGAAGTATCGAGAAGGATCGCGAAATCGGATTCCCGGCGAGAAATTGGCTGTAATGGACCGAGCTGCCGGGGAACTTGAGCAATCCGGGATTCTGGACAAGTGCCTGAGGGCTGGAGACGCCGCGCCGGAATTCGTTTTGCCTAATGCCGAGAACAAACCGATTTCCTTGGCCGGCTTGTTGGCCGCGGGCCCTGTGGTTCTTAGTTTCTACCGAGGAGGATGGTGACCGTACTGCATTCTGGAGCTGCGGTCATTGCAGCTCGCGTTGCCGAGGATTAAAGAGCATGGTGGGACTGTCCTGGCCATTTCGCCCGAAACCCCCGAGAGCGCCAATTCAACGGTCCAGAAAAGCGGGGTGACTTTTGATGTGCTCAGCGATCAAGGGAACCGTGTAGCCAGACGATTCGGACTTGTATTCCAACTCCCCGAGGACCTGCGAACCGTCTATGAGAGTTTCAAGATCGATCTGAAAGCTACAAACGCGGACGACGCGTTTGAGCTTCCATTGACCGCCACTTATGTGATCGATAGAGATGGAAAGATTCGAATGGCCTTTTTGGACACGGATTACACCAAGCGTTGGGACCCTGAAGAGATAATTTCCGCTTTCTCGGAGATGGCGCGGGAATCGTGACCGGTCATCGAGCGCGTGAAGATCGTCCGGACCTGTACAAGTACACAGAGATAACTGCCAAAACCAAAATTATTAGAATCGGCGCCAGGGCTACGATTTTGTTCTTGATGCTGTGGTGGCCGGAGAAGTGGCGCCAAGATTTCATGTAAGTCAAATAGAGGCCGGTGTATGGAATGAAAGCAGGGCCCTCCAGGGCCTGGGGATTATTGACGAAAATATTCCAAAGTTCTTTCACGGTCACTACTTTGAAACGCTCATCCGAAGTTAGCATTTTCAACATATTTTCGAATGCCTCCACATTCGATTTGTTTGGCCCCGTTGCTTCTAAAGGCTCGTAAGGAACCCCGGACCACGTGCAGGTGAACAGCGTGTGATAATGGAAGAAAATAGTCACCAAAGGCAGACAATGGTCCGCAGCTTGGTTCAGGGCCTCTCGCTGTTGCTCCCAAGTGGTGCTGTCCAGACTCAGAGGAGTCATTCCGGCATAGCCTACCAAGGGGACCATCTTGATGAGAGTGACCGGCAACTCATACACGTCACCAACCTTCACAAACCGGTTGATATGGCTATCCGGCAGGCGCACCTTGCACGCGGACCACAACGGGAATATCGACGAGTCGACGTGGATGCCGAGTTCCGGGAGGAGTTCGAGCGTCTCGTTGTCCAGGGCAAAGCCCCCTGCCCTGTGTGCGATTGGCCGCGGCGCGCCGGCTCTGACTATGTTGTCCATTCCAATTGAAAGAATCCTCCTCTTCTCTTCCTTGGTGTACATGTTCAGAGAAGGCCTGGACAGATCGAAGGTCTCTGTGTGTGGGTGGAGTTGCAAATCATGCCCCTGAGAAACCAGAAGCGCCAGGTTTGAAAACATCTTCCCTTCAGAACCGGCAGGACAGTAAGGACTTACGAAGAAAGTCCCTTTGAAACCGTACTGCTCCAGTTTCTTCGCTATCAGTGGAACGCCGTATTCAACTCCGCCACACGCGCCCTGAAAATCGGTCCCGCAGGTCCAACAGACATCTATAGTGAAGACCACGTAGGTTGCTTGGCTCGTTTCGCCGGCAAGGAGCGAAACAGACAGAATACAAGCTACGACCAGGGCAAGCTTGAGTTTGCGCGAATAAATAGCGCGCGAATCGTGCCGGCTCATGGCCCGCTCCTTTCAATACAAGGGAGGGACATGGTTGATTCAAGAAAATTTGTGAAGTTCGAGCTTTCCTACAAAAATAATACAATATCGGAAACGGCTTGCCAATTAATTTTGTCAAGAATATGGAGAGCGTTTTTCGTGAAAAGGGATCATACAACGGTTGTAGAAATCTTTGTCGTTTTTCATCTGGCCCTGAAAGAGTACGGATTATCGCTGGGGTGCCACTGCTGGCTTGTCCAGCAGTGTTCTTGGAGAATGCACGGCTGGACAAGCCAGCAGTGGCACCCACTACGAGTACATCGCATGATTTCAGCATGTTACCACAAAGGACATCTTCGCAGGTAATCGGACACCATTTTTGACAGTTGTTAAAGAAGAGATTTGGAGTGATAGGGGCTGTCGATGCGAAGAGAGGCTTGAATCCAGGTCCATGCCCGCACAAAACGGAAATGAGAGGAATAGCGCAGGCCTAGATTCCTGCCCGATTCAATCACTATACGGATTTTCGAAGTCTGGAAAAAAGGAAACGACTCTATCCTTCTCCTTCATGCCCCGTTTCCGTCATGGCTGGTTCTCTTGCTCATCAAGCGTCTTCAGGCCGTTTCCACGCGAGTGTCAGACCGTCTGCGACGGGGATCATGCTTAACAGGATGCGATCGTCAGCGAGCAGCTTCGAATTGAAGGCCCTTATCGCGACAGTGTCCCGGTCAATCCATTGCGGGTCCAGTACTCTTCCGCTCCAGAGCACGTTATCCACAGCGATCAGTCCACCCGGTCGCAATAGTTCCAAGGATCGCTCATAGTAGCTGTCGTAGTTTTCTTTGTCCGCGTCGATAAAGATGAAGTCGAAAGTTCCGGCCAGGCCTTCAGCTAAGAGTTGGTCCAGCGTTTCCAACGCGGGGGCCATCCGGAGGTCAACCTTGTGGGACACACCGGCTTCAGCCCAATACCTTCCGGCCATGGACGTCCATTCCTCATTAATGTCACAGGCTATGACCGTGCCGTGCGGTGGGATGGCCAGCGCTACGCACAGCGAGCTGTATCCGGTGTAAACCCCCAGGTCTATCGTCTTCGTCGCGGCCATCAATCGTACCAGAAGAGCCATAAATTGGCCCTGATCCGGAGAGATTTGCATGACCGAATGAGGATACGGGGCCGTCTCTTCCCGCAGTCGGCGCAATACGTCGGGCTCGCGCAGCGACACCGACAAAATATAGTCGTACAATTCTTCGGAAACTTTGATCATCTTTTTGGACATTTCACTGTCCCTCTAATAATTGTTGGCCAGCAACGAGGTAATACCGGTTAGCTACTATTTTCGTAACGCAGGTGACGTGATCTGTCATTGCGAGGAGTGAAACGACGAAGCAATCTCGGTACTGAGAGATTGCTTCGGGCTTGACGCCCTCGCAATGACAACTGCCGGCAAAGGGGTAAGAGTGGACTCGGCTACACTTATTTCTGTCCCTCATGTGGAGAGGAATTAGATTTAGAAGCATTTCCTGAGGTGTCAGGCCCCTTCTCGCCGGCCTGTTGCGAAGTGGAATTGCCCGCCTGTTGAAAGCCGTCTCGAGTCCGCGGGAGTTCCGTAACCTGCAGAGGCTGACCGGAACTGAGAATCTCCTTGCCTCTCACCACTACTTTGTCTCCCACGTTGGCGCCTTCCAACACAGCCGCGTTTCTGGCATCGCTCTTCCCTATTTTTATTCGGACCAGTTTAGCCTTCTCTTCTTGATCCACTACGAAAACAGTGTTGGAGTCGTTTTCACGGACCTGCTCCAGAAGACCGCTGATGGGCACCCTGACCATGTCCGGCGTGACCTTGACCACAATCCGCCCGCGCGCAAACATCCCTTGCAGGAGCTGCATCTCCGGGTTCTCCAGATAGATGCGAATCTGGAAGAGCCTGCTCTGGTTGGCCACCGGTTGGATATAGGTAAGCTTGCCTTTGAACACCGTTCCCGGGTAAGAATCCACGGTGACTTCCGCGTCCACGCCGTCGGTAACCGCTTTCTTGACGTTCAACTTGCCCACGTCCAGGTCGGAAATGAAGGCCTCCAGGCGGATCTTGCTGTAATCACTGACTTGAAACAACTTTCGGCCTTCAGAGACCCAGTCGCCTTTTTCAACGTACCTGTCCGAAAGGAGGCCGGGAATAGGCGCAAGCACCTTGGTTTTTTTCAAGTCCTCGTTGGCTTTGGCCAGCGCGGCCCTGTCGGCCTCCACCTGACCCACCGAGGTCCTATAGACCGAAAATTTCTGGTCATATTGGGTCTGACTAATGGCCCCGCTCTTAAAAAGCTCCAGGTTCTTTTCCCATTCGGTCTTGCTGAAAGCCAGCGTGGCCTCGTCCTTTTGAAGGTTTCCCAAGGCCTGATCTCTGGTAGCCTGTATTTTGGTCTCATCAAATATCAGCAACAATTGGCCTAATGCTACAGGCTCGCCGTCGTAAACTTCTATTGACTTCACCTGAGCCGAGACCTCGGCCGACACCGTGGTGTTTGCAACATAAGTCAGCGTTCCGGACACGTCCAGGGTCTGTTCAATGTTTCCACGATCCAGGGTCACGACGCCCACGCTCATGGCAGGAGGGGGCGGTTTTGATTCCTGCTTTCTCGAACAGGCAGTGAAGATCAACAAACAGCACGCAAGGATTGCGACAATCCGTCCGGTAATCATGGTTTTCCAATCCAATGGAATTCCCTCCGACGTTTCAGAATACCATTTTACCGCAGACAAAGCAGGGGGGTAGTGGCACGGCCCTCTGATAACGCGGGATGCCCTTTCTCATCTGCTACCACGATCTCCGCGGTGGGAAATCCGCTTTGTTCGCTCCCGGATGCGTCGTCATGTAAATGAATAGGCACCAGAATATCCCGGCATTTCCGCGACCGCTTCTCCGTTTGTTCCACGCCAGTATCTAGTATTATACAATGTTTATTATAATATCATAAATCATAAAATAAATCTTTTACTATAATCATTAAATTTTGCTGGTATTTTTCTCAGGATCTGCTATAAATCTCACCCGACCTTGAGGCCTTGCGCCTCGAATCACCCGACAGAGGAGTTTGGAGATGAACAAGAGCCTAGTGCTGACAGTGATTGTCGCCATCGCCGTTGTCACGTTAAGCATCAGCGCATATGCAGAGGACGTTTCGGTGCAGATGGCGGCCCTGCAGCAAAAAGCGGAAGCCGTCCAGAGCCAGATGAATGAAGCCAAACAACAGTGCGGCGCCAGCCTCGACAGTCAGATGAAATCCTTAACCACGTCCATTGAAAACCTGGTCAAGCAACGTGTCCAGTTGGGCGCCCAGATCACCCAGTTGGAATCACAGGTGGAAGCCCTGAAAAGCAACGCGGTGGCTAGCTGCGGCCGGCAGATGAAACAGTACGACAACGAAATGGCCAACATCAAGCAGCAGATGGCGAGCCTGGCCGCTCAGAAGGACGCCGAAGCGGCTCAGAAAGCCCAAGCTGCTCAGAAAGCCGAAGCGGCCCAAAAAGCCGAAGCTAATACCAAGATAGCGCCTCTTCAGACAGGCCAACTTCCGCCAAAGACCCGATGAGGCTCCAGATCGGCGAATCGCTCCGGCTCAGTGGAAGCTTGCGCGCGAGACCGGGTACCTGATCCGGCCACCGGCTCAAAATGATTTTAATGTCGCATAGTTCCGACAAAGGCGAGCAAATTTACTCGCCTGACGGCGATTCTGCTCCCAAGCGGCCGGTCAGGCCGCCCTGCCCAGATTTGTTGCAAAACCTTAGGAATTCCGTGGAATATGACCGGGGAGGCCGATCGAAAAGGCCCCCCTGGACCCTTTCCTAAAAACCCCCGAGCGGCGAATCCCCACCGTAGACCCTTCCCCAAGCAGATTGGAAAAGCCGTAATATGCTCGGCTTAAGAGACCCGGGGTTCGGCTATTCCGCATCGTCCAGGTGTCGGACCTTGACAAGTACCGGCCTAATAACTCTGAAGACGTTGATCTCGGTTCTAGTGGTCGGGAAGAGCACGGGCTTCACCGCGCCGACATCTACTTCTCGGGGATCTTCCTTTGCTCGCAAGAAGATTCGAGTCAATTGTCCATCCTCGATGAAACAGAACAGCTCCTGTTGCTCGTTTTCAATCCAGTCCAACGGGTTCTTGTCGTGCGCCCGGAGTCGTTGTCCCAATACGGCCTCAGCGTATCTGAAGGCCTTCTGGGTCTCCACGCCCACCTGCCCCATCACTGCGGCCAACCTGAACACAATCAGGTCTGCCAGCCGAAAACGGGCCCCGGTCTTGCCCTTCTTTATCTCCTCAATCCCGCCTTCGGCCACGGCTCGATCCAGTTCCGTCCTGTCCTTCAAATCGAGAAGATCAATAGCTTGCTTGGCCTCAAACGTCTTAGAAAGCATTCCGTTTGCCTCACGCCTGCAGATGATCGGATCGCGGCTTATGAAAACTAACCGGACCGATGAGAATCACAACCCGCACCGGGGTGGCGCCTTGCATCACACAAGCCACCCTTGGCCAGCAGCGCGGCCCCCGCGCAGGAAGTCTCAGCCAAAACAAAGAAGAATGACCTGAACGCTCGTTTACAGGCATACCACGACGCTGGAGACTGGTCAAGGAGCCGGGCGTTTGTCATGACCTTCGGCCATCACCTATGTATTGATGGGATGTTATACCATTAATATAATTATATGTCAGATCGTATTGATTTATATGCGGACAATTACATGTCTATTGACTTATACCATTGAATATGGTAGCTTAATCTCGTAAATTTAAGCCATTATTAGAATCCTATAAGATATAGGATTAATATAGTCAGGGAGTAACCGGGTATGACCAAACTATCTTCCACATGTCTACTGGCGCTCATCGTCGTAATCGCGGCTGCCTCGCCCATAGGCGCTTACACTGTAATGCACGGCAAAATCACAACGTGGTCATTGGGCACGAATGACATCAGGTCAGTCGGAAATCCCGGTGCACCGGGTGGAATGATGAACCCACAGCCTCAGCCTCCCTATCCCGGCGCTCCTCAGCACCAGGTCCTGCCGTTGATGGGGGGAGACTGCGCCCCCGGGATGAACTGCGGACACGCTCCTGCCATGCCCCAAGGCGCCCAACCTTTCAATCCTGTTATGTACCATCAATTGCCGGCAATGGATGGGGCTGGATCGAACCTTTGGTACTGAGGCCGCTCAGGGAATAAAGCCCTTCTGTGGGTTCATTCGTTATGCCGATGCGCAAACACGGAAACAACACCCAACGTGGCAGGTGCATTGGTTGTTTTTGAGAAAACCCCGCCAACCCGCGCCCTTTAGTGAGAGGGCGCAGGCGGGATCATGTCCCACTCCCTTAACTCTGCTGCCGCGACGCTTATACCAGTTGCCAAAAGTAATGTCCGTTTAGCCACGAGACGATCAGTCTGGTTTTCAGACCGTATCGACGAGGCCTATTGCCAGAGCGTCATAACGTCCGTCGTTCCCGCGAAGGGTGGAACCCAGGGAATCAGCGAGACGCGGGACTGGATTCCTGCCCCGGTTTTCACCGGGGTAATCTTGGGGATCGCAGGAAGGACGGAATGAAGGGTGCCTGCAAATCGGACAAAAATTATGGCAGCGGCTATAAGGCTTTGAATGCGAGCTGGGATTACTGGCCGGAAGTGGCTCCGGGCTTTCTCGGAGGTTGCTTGGATGTTGCGGGTTTCTCTCTGGGCTTCTTCAATTGTTTCGGGGCAGCGGGTGGCTTGGGGGCTTCCGGCTCGGCGAGGTGCATCTTTCCGAGCTGCTCATTGAAGGCCTTCCATGATTCAGCGTATTCCCCGGCCTGTTCCCTCATTAATTCCAGTGTGCCGCGTGCTTCCATGAAAGCTTCAAGCGCCTTGAGTTCCTCGGTCATGTCCACTTTCCACGGCGCGCTGCTATCTTTGCGTATCAGCCGTACCAACCGGAAGTCACCCTTCAACGTTCTTACCTGAAGCAAAGCATATGTGTCTTCTGACTTCATGACCGAAGGCGGGGTCACGGGGTCCAGGATGTTGATCAACGCCAGGTTTTCCGGAGGCTGTTTGAGGTTGTACCGGGAAACCAACTGTTCAACGAGGCTTCTGGATGGCTCGGAAAGAAGCTCGCGGGCAGCGGGGAGGTTCTCGGACTTCATGCGATCTCGGTAAAGCGTTAACACAACGTCCGGTTTGGTGGGAACAAGCTCACAGCCGGCCAGTAGGAATACTACGAGGACCAGGCATGCTGCCAGATCGACGGGGAATCTCAGCGGCCACGGTCCCTTTCCCTCGCGTTCTCGCGTGCATGATTTCTCATGGGAGTTTGCTTTCAAAACGTGGAGAGACTTGCAGCCGCTCCCGGCAGGGCACCGAAGCACAGTCAGGCCGTGCCGTCCGTAGCGGAGGCCATCTACCCGAGGCGGCCTTGTCACATCTGAAAAATGTGCGCCGACGGCAAGCGAACTCGTATTAGTCTGGCAGGCTGATCTTTGAATGGGACTGCACTCCTTTTCCGCTGAGTCCCGGTTTACGTAAGGCTCATCCGATCGGGCGGAAAAGCCTCGAGGTTTGACGAGGCCGGGATCTTTGTTCCCGGTCCGGGTCAAACCGCGCCGCTTTCAGCAATTTGTGCCATGACCCTGCGGGTCTTGGTGCAGCCCCTGTGGAATCACCTGTTCGGAATGGAACGGCTTCGGTGATTCCGCCACTTTGCGTTTTGTCAATTAGCATGCGGTAAACCGGTTCGTCAACTGCGCCTCGGACGTTTCTCGGACGTGCCCCCCGGAAGCAGCCGGACCAATCGCGGTCTTCGCCGGGAACCAGACCACAAAAATGCTCCCTTTGGAGACTTGACTGCTAACTTCCAGCGTTCCTCCGTGAAGTTGAACGATCTCTTTGCAGATGGACAGACCGAGCCCGGTTCCGGTCTCACCTTCGGTACCACGATCGCGGCCCCGCCGAAAACGTTGAAAGATCCTCTCCTGATGGGACGGGACTATGCCCACGCCGGTGTCAGCGACAACGATTTCGACTCCTGCAACGCCGTTTCTGCGTACAGCCACTGTCCGTATGGAAACCTTTCCGCCGCGGGGCGTGAATTTTATGGCGTTCGACACGAGATTGCCCACAAGTTGGCATGTCTTTCCAATATCTCCCACAACTTGGGGAAGCTCAGCCGCAAGCTTCACGTCAAGCGCAATTCCCTTGGCCGAAGCAAGCATTTTCAGGCCCTGGACTGACTGGCTGACCGGGAGATTCAGGTCTATCTGCAAAGGACGCAACTCGGTGACGCCTGATTCGAGCCGAAGTAGCTCCAGCAGCGAATTTATGAATGACAACTGATCCTTGGCGCAACCATAGAGGGTTTCCACGCTCTGAGCGGCCTCGACCGGTATGCTACTTTTGCGGAGCAGGTCTATCGTCCCAAGCAGGGCTTGAAACGGCGCTCGAACGTCATGGGATAGAACGGCCATCAGCTCCACCTGGCGTCGGTGCGTTTCTTCGTTCTTCTGCCGCAGCTCGTTGCGTTCGACGAGGTTTTCTATCATCAGTTGAATCTTACGCGGATCCAGAGCCAGGAGTTCCCTTTTCTCAAGATAACCGTCCGCACCCGCCTGAAAGGCTTGATTCCATGCGTCAACGCTCTCCATAGACGAGCTTATGACTACGGTAAAGTGTGGTGATTTTTGTTTGATTTCGCGGCAGAGATCTATCCCATTGCCGTCAGGGAAGACTATATCCAGGAGCACGGCGTCGTATTTGGCAAGATCGCGCTCCCGCACTGATTGAGCGGTGGGGGCCTGGTCCAGTATGAATCTGTCCCCCAGCATCATGCACACTTTGCGTCTGATTATTATTTCGTCGTCAGCTATGAGAACCGAAATTCGTCTTTTCACCTATGACTCCGTCAACAACGGCAATCGCAGAGTGAAACAAGCCCCCTGGCCGCCGGAGCTTTTTAGTTCTATTCTACCGTTGTGGGCTAGGGCGATTCTCCGAGCCAGGTATAGGCCTCTCCCGGTCCCTCCGGTGGTGAACCCCAACTGGAAAATTTTGCCCAGATTTTCCGGAGGTATTCCGGGGCCGTTGTCTTCCACGCGAACAAACGCCTCAAACCCCTCATGTCCCAGAGAGACCTTTATGCGGCCCCCTTTTTTGGAGAATTTAACGGCATTGCGGATAATGTTATCCAATGCTCGCACCAGAAAAGACTCCTCCCCTGAGACGAGTTCCGCTGTGGTGTGCAAATGATTCGATTTTATGGTGACGCCTTTGCCCAAGGCGGCTTCACGGTAGTTGCACACGCATTTGTCCACCACCAGGTTTAGATTGATCGCAGTGGGGCGTATCTGGAAGGCGTCTGAATGAAGGCGAATAAAGTCAATCCTTTCCTCAAGCATGGAAACGAGTTCCGCGCGCTTCTCCTCTACTTGCCCGAGGAATTCGGTCGCCTCCTCCTTGCGGTCCTCGGCCACGAGCTGTTTGACACTGTCCAAACCGACTCCCAATACTTCCAAAGCCGCCTTAAGCTCATGGCGGTAGAGTCTTCCAATTTCTTCGTCAATGAGATGCTGATCCGTGGCATCTCTCACGAGAACCACCTGAGACCCCAGTTCGACATCAAATCGTTTTCCACCTGCTTTGATTATTATCCGGTCCCCGAAAATCTCGGTAGATTCGTCTCCCTGTCTGATCGCCGCTGTTATCCTCGCGATAACTTTGTCACGGGAATAGAGACTGAGTGAATCCTCCAGGGAGCCCGCGCCGAAGAGGCTCTCCTTTAACTGTCTGTTGTCATTGAGCATGCGTTCCGCGGCGGGGTTCATATAGTACAAAAATCCGGGGCCGTCCACGCAGATGATTCCGTCCGGGACCATTTCAAGGGCCTGCCTGTCCAGCTCACTGGTGCGGACCCGCCTTTCCCTCTCCTCTCGAACGCGTTGGGCCCGATTACGACGAACGGAGTCCTTAGCAAGCGCATAAGATTCGTATAAGAACTTCTTCACCACCGACTGTTTGCCTGAGTCAGTGGCGAGCATTAGCCCACTGTCGTTCTGTTCTACTATACCTGCCAGTTGGAGGCGTTGCAGGAAGATCTGGTCGGTCCGGCTGAGCCAGAGGGAGCGCCACTCCTTCTCTGCCAGAGGAACATAAAACAATGACAGCAGGTAAACCGTTCGGGTCAGCGAAGAGAATTCTCTTATATCGTGGACAGACCGCACCATCTGGTGGAAGTCGATTGGGCCGGGGTCGCGAACCGGATGCAGCCGCGACTGGCCGCCAGGAATGCCCGGACGCCATTGTTGCAGGACCTCTACCTCAGGATAGCGCTTTCGAAAAGATCCAAGCTGGTCGGGAGAAATCCCGGAATCCAGCAGCCTCAGAATGCAAAGCCGCGAAGCGGTTCTCAGCTCTTCCGGCAGTTCCCGCCTGGTCAAAAACCTCTCTATGAGGAACGGAACAGATTGTTTCGGGTCCGACTCCTTCAAAAGAAGGATTTGCATGAGCCCCATCTCGGGCGCAGGAAAATCCTCGTACAGGTGATCGGCGCTGCCTCGCATCTGCTTGTAGGCCCACAGACAAGACGGCGTAAAAAAGCCTCGCTGCACAAGGGTGTTGCGCAACGCCACTTTCTGGGACGATGCCGACCACCTTACTCCGGCCTGCACAGCGACGCTCTGATAGGAGGCGTCTCCCTTGTCCACAAAGCTCAGCAACTCGGAAAAGGCGTCGTCTGAGAATCTGGGCTGCCCAGTTGAATCGGGTTGAAACAAATTGCTGAAACGGTGGACCAGGCCATTGACGGAGGTGCGCTTCTCAAGTTGTACGATAAACTTGTTTAACATGTGCGGATAATTATTCGATATTACGTCAAATGTCAAGAAATACTATCGACAATGTCCTGCATTCGAACCATTGAAGCTCCGGGCATCATGTTGGGTACCAAATGTTCTGCTTTTTCCTATTTGTCGTCCAACAGACCGGGCTCATTCCTTGGGTGCCGCTGCCGGCACAGGAGGATTTTAGCAATTGCCAAGAGTGAAGACTCCGCCGCCTGAAAGCGGTGGAGTCTTCCCCTGAAGGCCAGGTGCTTCTCCCATTCCCCGAAAGAGAGAATAGTGTCCGATTGTGAAAAACGTTTTTGGATTTGGTAGCCACCGGCCTCCGTGCCGGTGGTCAATGCGCATATAAATCAATCACGCCCCCGGCGTGACAGGGACCCCGGATCGCGGTCCGGGGCAGGCTATGGCCCCTACCGTAGTGTGGTGGCTGTCCCCCGAGACGCGGGATGCCCGCCATGTTCATTTATATGAAAGGGTATTGGTATGAAGTGGGCACGGCGCGCCGTGCCCAAAGAAACCGTGGATTCAGAGAGGGATTTAGTGCTACCGCATTTCTCTGCGTGCGACAATATAAGAGGCTGCGTGGCAGCGATTCCGTCCAAGAGCGGTCGCGGGTTCACCCCAGAACGCTATTTAATTCCGCGAGGATTGTGGGCTTGACCTTGCTCATTTCCAGGCGCCAGGAGGTAATTCGTTCGATTACTTCCCGTTCCCAGGGGAGCCAGGTTTCTTTGGCTCTGCTGAGTATTGATTGTTCCAGGTCGGGCGGCACGGGCGGGGTAAGGAAGGAGCTGAAGCGCCTGAAAATACTTTTTACTAGTCGGTCTCGCTCCAGCTTCTGTTTTCTCGTGAGTGGAGAGTGTTCGGTTGGACGGAGGTCTTTGGAAATGAGCCCAAGGCTTTCCACATCCCATCCGTTTTTCGTGGCCAACGCTAAGATGGCCTTGAGATCGTCATATGCTCCGGGTCCGGCATTCACAGAGGAGATGGCGTTCTGCCGCGGAGATCCAGCCTTTGCAACCATGAACCTTACCCCCAAATTCAAAAAATCTAAGCATCAAAGGGAAGATCCGATTAGATAGTCGGACTTCCGAGATTGGACGGTTTCCACCTGTCATCACCCCAGGTTACGGCTAATCAGCCGTAATCACTTGGGTGCGTATAGTTGGGATTTAAGGCCTTGTCAAGGATTTTTATTGCTAACTAGTCGGATTAGTTGAAAAACATTTCCTCAATCGGAGTGATATGGGGTTTAGGTAACTATATCTATGCGTTATGTGTCGTGTGGGCTTATAGGTTGCCAACTCTGTCGAATTAAGGTACTTCAAAATGAGCCATGTAGAGCGGGTCGCCAACGCGGCGAGGAGGTCCGTAAATTGAACCACGAAGAAAGGAAATATGGATTTGACACCCTGGCCCTTCACGCGGGTCAAAAGCCCGATCCATCGACCTTGAGCCGCGCGGTTCCCGTGTACCGCACATCTTCTTATGTGTTCAAGGATTCAAAACATGCCGCAAATCTATTCACGTTGAAAGAACTGGGCAACATTTACACCAGACTTATGAATCCCACGACCGATGTCCTTGAACAACGTGCGGCCGCGCTTGAAGGCGGAATTGCCGCATTAGGGCTTGCGTCCGGCACCAGTGCGGTTTTCTATGCTTTGATCAACTTGATGGAGGCCGGCGAAGAATTCATCTCTGCCCGCAATCTTTACGGGGGGACGTACACCATGTTCAACGACATCCTCCCGCAATTTGGCATCAAAGTAAGATTTGTCGAGCACGACCGGCCCGAGGAATTCCGAGCCGCCCTGAATTCCAAGACAAGAGCTATTTTCCTCGAAACAATAGGCAATCCCAAACTCGGAGTCCCGGACTTCCAGGAGATAGCTCGCGTCGCGCAGCATGCCCATGTTCCCGTAATCGTTGATTCAACGTTCACCACGCCATATATTTTTCGACCTCTGGAGCACGGCGCGGACATAGTGGTTCACTCCCTCACAAAATGGATGGGAGGACATGGGACCGCAGTAGGGGGCGTTGTCGTCGACTCAGGAAAGTTTGACTGGACCGATTCCAAGTTCCGTCTGTTTAATGAGCCCGAGCCCTCCTACGGGGGCCTTCGGTTTGGACGGGACCTCGGCGAGCTAAGCCCGATGGCCTACATCCTGAGAATGCGCCTGGTTCCTCTCCGAAATCTGGGTGCGTGCATCAGCCCTGACAATTCCTGGATTTTCCTTCAGGGCCTCGAAACACTCTCTTTACGCATGGAGCGGCATTGCTCGAACGCACTGGCCGTTGCACGATTCCTGGAAGCCCACAAAAAAGTCGACTGGGTCCGGTACCCCGGCCTTGCGTCGGATCCGTCCTATGACCTGTGCCAGCGTTACTTTCTGAAGGGCCTGGGCGGGGGAATGGTGGTCTTCGGAATAAAAGGGGAGACGCCGGCCGCGGAGAAATTCATCAACCACCTGGCGCTGTTTTCACATTTGGCCAATGTGGGAGACGCTAAGAGTCTTGTCATACATCCTGCAAGCACGACCCATTCACAGTTGAGCCGCGAGCAGCAGATAGCTGCCGGCGTTCCGCCTGATTTGGTCCGCCTCTCGGTGGGCATCGAAGACATCGACGACATTCTTGCAGACCTTGATCAGGCCTTGAGTGCAAACTGAGCAGCGTGAGAGAGGGAGCGCTTTCCCGCAAGAAGCGACTCCCCAAAGGCACTAGTCCTTGTGATGGTGTTGGTGACCATGTGCATGGCCATGCTCGTGCGAGTGCTCATGACCTTCGCCATGAGAGTGCGAGTGAGTATGGTGCTCTTTGCCCATGGTTTCAGCCTGGCCCACCATTCCCGGAAGTTCCCCCAAGGCCTTCTGAAACTCGCTGTTGGCAGCCTCAATCAGATGGATGCCTTCTCGGATCTTTGCGGCAACGCTGTGGAGCCCTTCCCTTTCGAGAGTCGTTGCGACCTCGTCGTACCCTTTCAAGTGCTCGACGTTGTGTTCGATCCAGTGCACCAGGCGAATTCTGCTTTTTTGGATATCATCCATGAGAATGGTCTCAACTTTCGTAGTATTGATCTGCCCTTTGTGTGAAAACCATAAGACCCCAGAGTAACCTTGTCAATCACGAGATCCCTAGCACGGGATGTTTGGCGTCATGGCAAGTGTGAACTGTCTGCGATTAAGAACTGAGATCAAGTGGCTCTCATTGTGGTGTGAAAGGCGCAAAAGTTGTAGAGCAAAGGTTCATGAGGGACAAGTGCTTCGCCAAGCGATCCGAAACCGAGTTTGGGTTATTTTTCTTGTTCCAACCTAGCCTTCAGACCTTCGATTTCCGGGCGAAGAGGCGGCAGTTCGTTTTTGATGACCGTCCATACGATGCTCAGGTCAACGCCGAAATACTCGTGAATGAGCTTGTCGCGCATTCCCGCCATGTATTTCCATGGGATACCGGGCGCTTTGGAGCGCAGATCGTCAGGAATGTGCTTGGCGGCCTCGCCGAGCACTTCCAAGCTGCGCACCACGGCATTAATCGTCTTGCGGTCCTGAGTGAACGCCTCAAAAGAAATGCCACTGGTGAAATCGGCCGACTCGTCGATGGCTTTCAGTACGTCTTCGAGGTAATCGCGATATTCGCGCTTCACAGCATCGCCACCTCGCTCAGAATGCGGCGTCCGATATGAGGCTTTAGCGCCGCCTTGGTCACCAGATCCACTTTGGCGCCGAGCCATTCGCTCAGGCGCTCCTCAAGTTCCAGAAACTTGAAGAACCCCACCGGCCTACTAAAGGTGACCAGGATGTCGATATCGCTGTCGCCGGCAGCCTCCCCCCGGAGGCACGAGCCAAAGACGCCGATTTCCGTGACGCCGTAATCCCGCGCCATCTCGTCACGCCGTTCCCGCAAGATTGCTTGGATTTCTTTCAGACTTGGCGGTTTCATTTCGTTACTTCGTTTTTCTTGCGAGCTTGGTTCAACTCGTGTTCAAAGCAGTCTTGCCCGAGCTAACGCGATTCCAAAGCCACTCTACCGATATTCAGCTACGCATGCAATTCCTGCCAGCCGCCGGGAGGCCAGGACCGGCTTTTCATGAATCCGTCCAAATTAGCGCCGTTTCTCTTTAGAAACGCCACCACTTGGGCGTTACCCTCGAAATAGGCTTCCATTAATGCGGTCCAGCCGAAATAGGTTTTGGCGTTGACTTGAGCGCCTGCGGCCAGTAAGGCTCTGACCGCGGGAAGCTTCCCCGCGGATGATGCAACCATTAAGGCTGTCTTGCCGTCTTTGTCGGCAGCGTCGGGGTCAGCCCCGTGTTGAAGTAGCAGGTCGACTATCCGAGGATTGCCGTTTCGAGCCGCCCAGAAGAGCGGGGAATTGCCGAACTTGTTCCTTGCATCGACCCGTGCGCCATGATTCAGCAGGAGTTCAACCACTTCCGCGCGGCCGCCACGGCAGGCCCAAAAGAGCGGGGTATTGTGGTATTTGTCGTCTGTCGAGTTTGGATCAGCCCCGCGGGCAAGAAGAAGCTCCAAGAGCGGTGGAGTGGACCAATGAGCGGCCTCGATCAAAGCTTCATCCGGGGTCTTGCCGCAGCATTCAATCTGCGCGCCAGCGTTCAACAGCGCTTCGGCGCATTCCGAATGGCCTTGACTCAGAGCGTAAAACAGCGCAGTCCTCCCGTCGACACATTCCGCGTTTACATTGGCTCCATTTTGTAGAAGCAGCTTCACGGGTTCGAGTCGGCCGGCTATTGAGGCCACCATGAGAGGCGTCTTGCGAAAGTTGTTCGCAAGGTTCACGTCAGCCCCAAAAGACAGAAGGTTTTTCACCACCTGGGAGTGCCCTTTGTACGAAGCCCAGAACAACGGGGTGTTGCCGTACCTGCGATCCCGGGCATCCACGTAGGCGCCGGCGGACAAAAGCCATTCTGAAACCTGGGAATGCCCTGAATAAGCCGCCCAGGACAAAGCAGTGCTTCCGTGACGCTGATCGGCCGAATCCACGCCGGCGTCGCGAGATACCAGCAGTTTCACTATGGGCAAATGGCCTCCGGAAGCGGCTTGGCACAGAGCACACCCGACGGAGCCGTTGACGGTGGCGCCCGCGTCCAACAATGTCTCGGCCATGTCCGTGAGTCCTCTACGGCAAACCCACGAGAGAGCGGTCCACCCTGCCGAGTTTTTGCTGTCCAGCCTTGCCCCGCGATTCAGGAGAAGTCTAACAACAGCGGGGCGGCCTGATCGGCATGCCCACATCAAAGTGGCGTTACCCTCGTCATCCTGTGCCTGAACATCTGCGCCTCGATCCAGAAGAAGCTCTACCGTGTCGACATGCCCTTTGTAAGCGGCCCAACACAACGCGGTGCTCCCGTATTTTTTGTCCCTAACGTCCACAGTGCTCCTCGCATTCAGCAGCAGATCGACGATTTCCGTCCTTCCCGCCAGAGCGGCCCAGAACAGGGCGGTGTGGCCATTGCGATTGGCCGCGTTGACATCAGCCCCGTGAGCCAACAAGAGTCGGACCGTTTCTGCGTGGCCTTTGTAGGAAGCAACAAAGAGGGCCGAATTCCCGTGTCTGCTGCGAGCATTAACGTCCGCGCCGGTTTGCAGAAGCAGTTCCGCCAACGGCACCGCGCCAACGCTGCAAGCATATATCAGGGCTGTCTTTCCGCCTTTGTCTCGTGCCTGTACTTTCGCTCCTCGAGCAATCAGAAGTTGCCCCACAGCATGATCTCCGGCCCTTGAGGCCAGCATCAACGGGGTTATGCCCAGGCGGTTGGCTGCATTGGCATCAGCCCCACGGTCCAGCAAGAGTGTAGCCACTTCGACATCGCCTTCAACCGAAGCCCAATGAAGCGCTGTGGTTCCGTACTTATTGGTTGCCGTAATCTCCGCGCCCCGATCCAACAGGAGTGAAACCACATTCGTATTGCCGCTGTAAGCGGCCCAGAACAGCGGCGTGCACTCGAACCTCGGATCAATGGCATTGACATGCGCTCCCCTTTCAAGGAGCAATTCAACTACCTCCGCGTCCGCGGCCCTAGCTGCAATGGTCAGAGGAACATCGCCGTTGCCGTCCTCTGCTTCGACGTCCGCGCCACGATCCAGGAGCAGCTCTACCAATGCAGGCTGCCCTGCCCCTGCAGCCAAAACCAAAGCGGCATTGATCCGGTTGTCTTCGGAATCGACAACTGCGCCCCTCTCAAGAAGTAGCTCGGCTACTTCGGCGTGGCCCTGCTTGATTGCCCATGCAAGGGCCGTGTTGCCTTCCTTGTCTCGCAGATTGATGTCCGCACCACGTTCGCAAAGCAGCCCTACTTCTTCAGCATGGCCCCATACACAGGCCCGGACCAGGGCCGTTTCCCCATCCAGGTTCCTTATGTTGACATCCGCTCCACGGTCCAAGAGCAACTTTAGGGCGTGGGTCTGTCCGGCAACAGCAGCTTCCATCAATGCCGTTGAGCCGGTCGCATCAGTGGCGTCAACGTGTGCGCCGGAATTCAAAAGGACCTCCGCGATGTCCGCGTGCCCTGCAAGTGCTGCCGCCGTCAAGGGCGTCCCAGCACCCAGGTCGGCATTTACATCAGCGCCGGCTGCGATGAGTTCGTTTACCTTGGCCAGCGATCCCGAGGCCGCGGCCTGAATCAACTGTTCTTGCATTATCCTACTGCTTGCAACGAAATAAATCTGAATTCTGAGATCAGAGCGCAACTCACTGAAGAAGCTGGTCTAAAGTGTCCAACGACTCTCCGGCTTTCCTGGCCGTCTGAGTCCTATGTGGGACCTCAGAGTTTATGGAGTTAACTAGTTTTTCGTTGTATTATATCACAATAATGTCGGTTTTTACACATGAAAAAAATTGTGCCTGCGCCTGTTCCATTGCGCGGGGAGGCCGAGTGCTTGCACCAAACCATTTCACCGCAGAGGCCGCGGAGAGCGCAGAGATATAGCGAGTGTCAAGAATATTGTTCGATTACGAGGGAATCATGCACTTGGCAAATAAGAGGCTGCTAGCTGGTCATCATCCAGAGCTGCATCTCCAATTCCTGTACGGCGCGCATGGCATGCGCCCGTGTTAGGGCGACCACCGGTCGCGCGGTACAGGAGCAGGCGATGAGAAACAAGCACGGATACCATGCGGTCGGCGCTATGATTTCCGCGAAAGTGAGGCATTATTTGCAAAGTGAACAATTCCGTTGACGGAAAAGCCTAAGCGCCCGGGTATAGGTGGAAAAAGTCGGGATAAGGCTCGACCCGAAAAGGAACAAAGAGGAATTCGGCAGCCACATCAAGGACGCCATGCGGCTGGATGAAGCTTGGTAACCTGGCAGGAAATCCGCGTGTACGCGCCGAAAAAGATATGGGCAACCTCAAGGGATTGCCCACAGCGTAATTGGCCCAAAAAAGGATCGGCCGGAAGAAGTCGCGACTTCCCCCCTTACTTCTTCTACCTAGCAATTCTCATGGAGAGTCCTTCTCAGGCCTCGGAATGGGTGCCCCCCCTTGAGGTGACCTTTTCTTTCCCTCCACAGACTGGAGGCAGTCTTTGAAAGAACGGGTGTACGTATGGTCCGGACCGAGCAGATCGTTCACGCACTTAAAGGCCTGTTTTCGCCAGTGTTGGAATGCTGCTGTATCAAAGTCGCTGTCAAGCACGTGCCAACCGGCTTCGATCATGTCATCGATCCGCTTTTCCACCATCATCGTCCACCCTTTCTCAAAAACTCTCCCGTCGATGCTTAGCCCTCTGGCTGTCACATTTCCGGCCGTTTGAGACCCTCCCTGGAGCACCGTGGCCGAGCTTTTCAAATGTGAAAGTCTGTGATGGACACCCATTCCGCTATGACTACAAGTAGAAGCATTTTTTGTGCCAAGACGTGCGGCGGGACAGCAAAACACTAAATTAACTGTAATACTATTGTGTTATGTGTGCTATGCGTTATCGTTCTTTCTTCTATCAATACCGAATATTGACCGGTAAGTGTCCTAAAATCGGACACCCAACAGCCAAAAAAACCTTAGGCTATTACTTTCAATATGTTACGCGTCTGAAAATCACACAGGGGTTACGGCTTTGTCATACACCCGGCAATAAAACGCGACTACCCATCCCTGGTGGCGATCGGCCTAAGTCGCAGAGAAAGAAGCGCTCCAAGGACGGAGACTGTCAAAGCAAGAAGGAACGACCACCTGAAGGTTTGCGTGACGTCCGCCAAATAACCGCCGATCCAAGGCCCGAGGGCCTGTCCAATTCCAAAAAAAAGTGTAACGAATCCCAAGCCCGCGGGCGCCAACCTCGGGCCCACATAGTCCCCTGCCGCTGCAGCCATGATCGTGGGTATGCTCCAGGCCGTCAAACCGAACACAACCGCGGACAAGTAGAATCCGGTCTTTGCTGTCCACAAGGCGAAAATCCCATACGCCACCCCAAGGACAACGTAAGCCAGGGCCGCGCCTCGGCCGCGGCCCAGTTTGTCTGACAAACTGCCCCACAGCACCCCGCAAAAGATGCTTAGCCCGCCGACGAGAGCCCAAAGCGCCCCTGCCTCGGCCCCGCTTAGTTTCATCTCTTTGATCAAATATCCGGCAAAAAAGGTCGCATAGATTGGGTACGAGAAGCCGTACATGAAGTATACGAGCCCCAGGAACCAAACCGCGGGCATCTTGTAGACGCTTCCCCAGTCAAGCGGGGCCACAATAGGCTTGGGAGATCCGGGATTCCCGGATGTGTGCTTCGCGCCCACCTGATGGAGCCCCAGATCTTCAGGCCTGTTACGGACCAGCAACGCGGCAATTGCCGCGATCACCAGGACCGCGCCGCCCATGCAATACCAAGCCAGTCGCCACCCTTCCGTTCCGTACGCATTCAGGATAACAGGGACGACAAATCCCGCTATCATCGTACCGCCGCCGATGCCTGCCGACACTATCCCCGTGGCGAAACCGCGGCGCTCAACGGAAAACCAGGCCGACCCCAAAGCCATGGCCGGAACGTAAGCAGCCCCGTTGCCTAATCCCGTCATCAACCTCATTGCAAACGCGAACCCAAACGCCTCGGCAAACCCGGTGAGGATCATAGTTATTCCCATCAGCACCAAGGCCAACGCGATCACCACACGAGCCCCGAACCTGGCTGCGAGGAAGCCCCCCACCAAGGCCATGAGCAGATAGCCCACAAAGTTTCCTGTGGCGAGCTGTCCCAGTTGGGTGTAGTTGAAATGTAACCCGTCCTTCATGGCCGGCAAGATCACGGTGTAGGACATGCGGCCGAAACCGTGAGCGCCGATGGTCACCAACAACCCGGCAAAAACCACAACCCAACCATAGTGGAATCTGTTGTTTCCCATGCCTCGTCACACCTTCTGTTCGCGTTATACCGAGTTTCGCTCAGACAAGAATGTCGCCAGCAGAACCTTCTTGTAACAAAAGTTTCTCGGTGCTGCCTTCCAGATACTTCTATGTCGTGTGCTCCGGCCAGTTTTCGCTAACAACGGGAGCTGCCCAGCGAGCATGATACAGAAGTTTTTGGAGAGGGGTGCGGGGAGTCCCGCGTCCCGCGGGATTACAAAAAAGTTCTCCCCGCAGTTTCTGCTTCACTCGGCCGCTTTTCTGGCCCGCGCGACGGAACGGGCCATCCGGTCCAGCTTGAAAACCGTGGTGAACTCCATGTTCTTGCTGATCCATAGCTTCTTGTTGATTACTGAATCGGTGATAGCCCCTCTGTAAGAGAGGCCGTCGAGAAGAGTTCGAGGATCGTCGCATACCATGACGAAATCCAAAGTGAGTGGCTCCATTTCTTCTACTTCGATGTTTCCGTCGTCAATCGCTATCACGAACTGACCGCCTCTGGTCTTGACCAGGATGTTGCGCTTCCAGTCCGCAATATCCTTACGGGCTCGATCGTTTGAATTCATTTGAGATATCACACTCTTGATCTCGCCAAAGACTTGGCGGAAAATCGCCTGATCCTGCTCGGAGGCCGAGGGAATCTCGGGCTCTACAGGAGCTTCCCAATCGATCTCCGATTCCTGGAGCCCTTCTTTGTTAATCTGTTCGGGCGAAAGTTCCGAAGCAGGCACGCAAAAGACGTCCGTCACGTCACCGATTCTCTTGTCTCGGAAAACCAGCTTGACTTCCGTTCCTTTCCGGATCATCCCCGGTACGAGAATGCCTGTCGTGGTGTACAAATTCACGCTCATAGCCGTGTCCGCTCCCCGGAAAACGACCCTGCCCCTTCCGTAGGGCGCCATGTGCTGAAACAGAGCGGTGGCGAAGTAGGTGATGGGTGGGGTGCTGTTCATAACTCCTGTCTGTTCCACCTCGACCGATTCGGTGGGGGCGAAGTCGCAATCGGGGCAATGAGTTAGAAAGGGCGGCACCCTCACCAGGCCGCATTTGGAGCACTTGCACCCCAGCAACTTCTTCCGGTCTCGCAATCCAAGAAAGAACGCGGAGAATTCGCCTCTGGTTCTCCTGTAGAAGGTGTACATCGTGTCATTGGCTATAAGATACCTTTGGCCGTCAATGGTTTCGGTGTGCGCTCCCACCTCGGGTATGAATTTCGACGGAATGATTTTATCTTTTCGGTCGCTCATCGTGTCGCCCCCTCCGGTTACTGGAGTTCCAGGGTGATGCAGCAGGTGTATTGCGCCACAGTGCTGCCCGTTCCATGAACTAACGCCGTCCCGCGGCCCCTTTCAATCAATTGATTTCGGGCCGACCATGCCGACATGATGTTGCTTGCGCCCACAGCGTGGCCGCAGTAGATCAAGCCCCCGCAACGGTTGACCACATACTTGCCGCCGGGCGTCATAAGTCCCTCTTCCACCAAGGAGTCCGCCCTACCGAGCGGCACCAGGCCGAACTCGGCCATGCTGATTTCCAATTGATGAACAAACGCGTCGTGAAGCTCCACCACTTCGATGGCCCGTGGGGGATCGGTTATACCTGCCATCTCGTAGGCTCGCCGTGAACCGTAATAGTCCGACATGATGCGGGCCATGTCTTTCTGGTTCTTCCCCGCGAATGAGTGCTCATTGGCCTCGCCGAGCCCCGTGAGCCATACCACCGGTTTGCCGCTGTTCCTTGAGATGGCAAGGGCGGTTTCTTCCTCGGCCAGGATTAGCGCAGCGGCCCCTTCGGAGTAAACGCATATCTCCAACTCTCTGAACGGATAGACCACCATTCTGGAGTTCATCACCTCTTCGCGCGTCACCTGGTCATGCTGCCGCTGGGCAAGGGGGTTGTCTTTTGCGTACTCGCTCAAAATCGAGGAGATCTGTGCGGTAATCTCCGGTTTGAGATCTCCCGGATGTTCGTCCATATAGGCCAAGACCACTTCCGCGTAACTGTCCGACGCTGACCAGCCTATAGATTGTTCAAAGAAGCTGTCTCCCGACCATCCGATGGATTTAATGACCTCGGGAGTGGCTGACATGGAAGAGAAGTCGAAGCAGTCCGTGGCTTTTTCGACACCCAGCACCAGGGCGGTCTTGAAGCGCCCCGCTGCGAGATAGGCATGAGCAGCGGAAATCGTGTATGCCCCTGTGGCGCCCCCGGTGCTTATCCGCGTGCCGAACTTGTTCTGCATTCCGCACAAACCGTGTATCGCGTGCTCCGGAATGGCGGCCCTCTCGAAAATATCGTTGTAAATCCCGTAGAATGCGGCGTCCACATCTCGGATGGAAATCACGGCATCTTGAACGGCTTCCCGTGTGGCCATTTGCGCAAGTTCGTAATAGGTTTTCTCTCTCCAAGTCGCCTTGAACGGCGTTACAGCGGCTCCGACGATACCGACTCTTCCGGCCATGATACTGTCCTTCCTCCTTTCCCATTCAAGGAGCGAACATTGCTCCTAACCGGCCAAACTGCATGAACTCGGCATAAGCGGGAGGGGATTCCACGACCTTCCGCCCGCGTCCCAGGGACTTAATGCTCACTATCCTTCGCGTTTTGGACTTGACTTATATGATCCATCATATTTTTCTGATACACAATCACATTCTTTGGACCGGTGCGCGGGACAGTCAGCTGTCAGGAGGTAGCTTATGAAGAAGTCAATCGGCGCCAAAACAGTAGTCTATCCAACTCCGGTATTTGTCGTGGGCACTTACGACAAGAATGGCAAACCTAATGTAATGACCGTGGCCTGGGGGGGAATTTGTTCTTCCGCGCCCCCATGCGTCTCCATTTCGGTTCGAGAAGCCACGCATACATATGGTAATCTTATGGAACAGAAGGCCTTTACCATAAGCCTCCCCTCGGAATCGTACGTAGTGCACGCGGACTATTTCGGCATGGCTTCAGGAAGGCACGAGGACAAGTTCGCGGCAGCGGGACTTACTCCGGTCAAAAGCGATTTGGTGAACGCTCCCTATGTCGGAGAATTTCCCATTGTCCTGGAATGCAAGGTGATTCACCAACACAAGATCGGCTTGCATACTCAGTTTATCGGCGAAATTGTCGACATCAAAGTGGATGAAGAGGGATTGACGGAAAAGGGAACGGACATAAGCAAAATCAGACCCATCTTGTGGGCTCCGGACGATCTGGGATATTACGGAATAGGCAAATTGCTGGGGAAGGCTTTCTCCATAGGTAAGGCACTTTTGGGCCGCTGAGACAGTCTGCAACCGAATTGACATGTTCGTGCTCCAGCCTGACTAAAATAGCAAGGCTACGGGAATTCTCTTCGCGGAGGTCAAGAATCTTGCCGGTCATTTCACCGTCCAGTTACCGTGCACCTATGATGTTCTCGAATCCTCATGTGCAGACAATATTCCCCTCACTGTTGCGAAGGGTCGCCGGAGTCGTCTATTCGAGAAGCAGAATTGACACTCCGGATGGTGATTTCCTTGATCTTGACACCTCGACCGTGGGCTCGGAAAAGGCCGTGATAGTTTTGCACGGGCTCGAGGGGGATTCAACACGCTCCTACGTGCTTGGCATGGTGAAGGCACTCAACAAAAATGGCTGGGACGCTGTTGCCATGAACTTCAGAGGGTGCAGCGGGGAGTGCAACAAGACCCTGCGTTTTTACCACAGCGGCGACACAGGAGATTTGGCGACCGTCATTTCTCATGTATCGGCCCAGGGAAAATATTCGGAGATTGCGCTGGTGGGATTCAGCCTTGGAGGGAACGTTGTCTTGAAGTACTTGGGTGAGCGCGGTGCCGGCGTGCCGGCTATCATCCGAAGGGCCGCAGCGATTTCCGTGCCCTGCGACCTGACTTCCGGGTCGGTCAAATTAGCCGAGCCGAGCAATCGCCTATATATGAAACGCTTCCTGAGGATGCTCCGCAAGAAGATCCGAATGAAAATGGCTGCCATGCCCGGACTCATCAGCGATGACGGGTACGAAACAGTGAAGAGCTTCAAGGAATTCGACGACCGATACACCGCGCCCGCGCATGGCTTTCAGAATGCCGAGGACTATTGGGAAAAAGCGTCGAGCAAGCCGTTTTTCGCGGCCGTTTCCGTTCCCACGCTTTTGATCAATGCCGCGGATGATCCGTTCTTGTCCAAGCAGTGCTTTCCGACAGACGAGGCCCAAGCGAGCCCTCTTCTCTTCCTGGAGGTCCCTGATCACGGCGGTCACGTCGGTTTTGTGACATTCAATCGAAGCGGAGAATACTGGACGGAATCCAGAGTGGTATCTTTCCTGAACGGCCATGGATAGTGGTGCGAAGGTAATAGCTTGTTGCAGGGTCAGTTTGGACTGCAAGGTCGAGTTGAAATGCCATTTCGCCCTAGTGTTCCGCAAATAGCTTCCAAATCACTGGGCTGGGCAGCACGCGAGTCAGTGTCATGGCGAGGCGCGAAGTGAACGAAGCAATCTGATCTTCGGTGGGACCGGCATCTTGCCGGTCATTCAAACTGACAGGCGAGACGCCTGCCCCACTTGAGGAGATTGCTTCGGGCTGCGCTTTTGCAATGAGAAATTTTGGGCTAAGTCTCTACCCCGCGTGGTTAATGGCAACGCTGGTACCCAAAAAAGCTCCGGTTTCCCTGTCATATACGTCCGGTACGCGGTATAAAGTATCATGCTGCAACCTTCTCATCCTCAACACCTGCCCTCAATTTGGTTGGAACGGCTCCCGGCGCCCCTGCGTCGTTTGGCCGAGCAAAAGAGCATTTTTCGGGAATACGCGGCCGGTGAAGTTATAAAGGGCCAGGGGAATAGCGACGATGAAATTCGCTATGTCCTTTCAGGCGAAGCCAGCCTGGTGCTCCGGGATGACAATGATGAACGCATCTCCGTGGATGTCATAGGGCCTGGGGAAATCTTCGGCGAGGTAAGTTTCTTCACCGGTCTTCCATGGGCCTCGGACGCGGAACTGGTGGCAGGTGAAACCTGCCGTTTGCTGGAGATCTCGGCAGAGGACTTCGAGACGGCACTGCGGGAAGATCCTGACTTTACAATTAACTTGGTTAAAAACCTGGCGCGCAAAGTGATGCGTCTGGACCGAAGCATCTTTAAGAGCAAGCTGAAGAGACGGGCGCTTCAGTCACTGATCAGCCGCCGAGATCACGTTTACCCCGAATACTTCATGGGGGATTACGTGCGCCGACGTGTCGCGGCACGCGTGGAGGAGTTGGCAAAGGCAGACAGCCCGGTTCTTATCTGCGGCGAAAACGGGGTGGGTAAAGAAGGTGTGGCTCACTCCATATTCAGAAAGAGCCATCAGTGCAAAGAAGTCTTTTTACAGGTGGACCTTCTAGGCGACAGAGCGGAAGGCGCAGACGAGGGTTGGCTGGCTGAAACCCCGGAGCAGAATCAAGACCTCACCGAGAGTCAGCACCGCCTGTTTTTTGGCTCAGAAGAGCCAGCTCGAGACGGAGGAACCAAAGAGACCCCTGGATACTTCGAGTTGACCGATGGCGGCACCCTTCTTGTCCGAGGCGCGGATCAGCTTACGCCGATGATGCAAATCCGGCTTCTCGAAGCCGCGGTTACCGAGGCTTTTCGCAGACAGGGCGCGGTCAGGCAGCAAAAGGCAAAGGTGAGGCTGATATGCACGACCCGGCTTCCCTCGTCAGAGATCGCGCTTGAACGCCATCCGCTGCTTTATGGGCTGTTGGAGCACTCCATCATAATTCCTCCCCTGCGAACCCGGCGAAAAGAAATTCCGGTTCTTGTCAAACGTTACGTGAGCAAGTACAGCCACGAACTACGCCGGGACGAGGTGAAACTCCCCGAAGAAACCCTCAAGACCCTGGTTAATTATGCGTGGCCCGGAAACGACCTGGAACTCGCCACGACCATGAAACGGGCCATACTGGTTTCGAATGACGGATTGCTCAGGCCCGAAGACATCCAATTCCATCTGAAAAGAGTTGAGGGCAAAGGCAAGTTCAACCTGCTCAGGTTCCGTACAATAAAACAGGCGCTAATGAGCCCGCTTTTCCCCGCCATTCTCCAGAGTGCAGCGACTCCTTTTTTGTTTATAGTGCTCGCGTTCCTATTCCTGGGACCGTCCGATCCCTTGAAGAACCCGGCCGCGCTTTTCAGTTGGGCTGTCGGGTGGCCGATACTAATAGTCGGAGCGTTCGTTTGGGCTCGCTTCTGGTGCTCTCTCTGCCCGATCGGGACCGTCGGTAACCTGGCCAAAAAGATTATATCGTTCGACAGGCCGTTCCCGGTCTTTCTCAAGAATCACAGTGACTTTCTCATCGCTGGGGCCGTTCTTTTCATAATCTGGATGGAGACAGCCACCGACATCAGAGAGTCTCCCGCGGGCCTGGGCATATTGCTGCTGGTGATGCTCGGCTCCGCGATCATAACCTCGGTCCTCTACGAGCGACAATCGTGGTGCCTTTACCTGTGCGGTCTCGGCGGGATGATAGGCGTGCTGGCCAAAACGGCCCTTGTGGAGCTTCGAGCGGACAGGAACGTGTGCATCTCCCAGTGCGGGTCGAACGAGTGCTATTTGGGTACGGACACTCTCGAAGGTTGCCCCTTCGGGCATGCGGGCCCAAGGCTTCACAGCAATCGACTTTGCAGCCTTTGTTCATCGTGCGTCAAAAACTGTCCCCACGGAGCGATCAATCTGAACCTTCGTGTGCCGGCTCGGGAAATCTGGGAATTACGTCCTCCCACTACAGGAACGGCATTCCTGGTAATAGGGCTGATCGGTGGACTCCTCAGCGAGATGTCAAGCAAGACGGATTTGTATATCCATTTGACGGGATTGCTGCCTTTGCCAAAGATCGCAGGATTTACAATAGTCTTCGTCGCGCTTTTGCTGCTGGTAAACCTTATGCTGATCTGTGCGGCGGCGATCTCCAGCCGGGTGTACGGAGACGCTTTCCAGGAGAACTACTCCAGATTCGGTCTGGCCCTGCTGCCTCTGACATTGACTTCTTTTATGGCGTTTCACCTGTATTATTTTGTGAATCTCGGGGTGCAGTTGCCCATTTTGGTCAGTCACAATTTCGATTTCGAAATTCTCCGTCATCTGATAATAACAGTACCTGCGGATCTCACGCACCTGATGCAGCGACTTCTTATCTGGGCGGGATTGGCCTGGACCATTGTCGTCATTTATCAGATTGGACGAAGGCAGGACGAAAAGGTGGCTCGCGCGTTGGCGGGATTGCTTCCCCATGCTGCATTGGCGGTGATCTTGACCTTGATGCTTTTGAGAGCCATTAGCTCCTTCTTTTATGCAGCATAAATATGGTCGAAATAATACGCTTTAGAACCCTCGGCTTCGATGAAACAATGATTTCGGCGTGGAATGCCCCCCCCTTTTTCCAATGCCGTCAGAGCAAAAGGTTGCCGCACGCTCCCCCGGTGGGGAAAGATAAGGCGAGGAGGGATGTGGGGGTCGCCAAGTGAACAATTCCGAACAGTTACCGGGTGTCACCATTTTTGTCCGAATCACATCCGGCACATTGTTCAAATCAATCTATTTGACACCACCTGTGCCAACAACAACATTACGGCGGGCACAGCCCGCCCTACGGGAAACGCGTCCCCTCGAATCGTAGGGCGGGCCGTGCCCGCCGATGGTTGCCGGCAACGGACTCGACTGGACCACATCATCGGACAGTGAATTTGGCAATTCCTATATTGTTGGAAAGGCGGAACAGAGTGTCATAATTATTGAACGATCCAAACCATCATCCGAACCGGGACCTTAGTAGGGTTGATTATTCATCTTCCACTGAATACCATTTCTTACAAGGTAATTGTTTTAAGGAGGTGCCAAATGAGAGGGTCGAGACTATATGTTGTTGCGCCCCTATTGATGCTTGTCGCCTTGGGAGTTATCTTCACGCTTACGGAAGACACTGCACGCGCGGACGACCCGGATTCATTCGTAGAAGCTGCGTGCCACGGGCATTTGGATGTAGTGAAGCTTTTCTTGGAACAGGGGACGGACATAAACGCCAAGCAAAAACAGGGAGTGACGGCGCTGATGTGTGCAACGGTCTACGGCCATCGAGAGATCGTTGAATTCCTCCTCAACCAAGGAGCGAAGGTGAATGAAATAGACGAGACCCAGGAAACGGCATTGCTCAAGGCGGCATGCAAAGGGCGGATAGACCTAGTAAATCTGCTTCTGGGAAAGGGAGCCGACGTGAACGCGGTGGATCGCAACGGCATTACCCCGCTCATGTGCGCCAGCTTCGGCGGGCACATCGGCGTAGTGGAATCCCTGCTTGAAAAAGGCGTAAATCCCAACGTGGTGGACGCAACAGATGAGACGGCCTTGATTAAAGCCGCGTGTAAAGGTCATGTCGATGTGGTCAAATTGCTTTTGGCAGCAGGGTCACATGCAAGTGCCCAGACCAAAAACGGAGTGACCAGTTTGAGATGCGCTTCGGCCAACGGCCATCTTGAAGTGGTGAAATTGTTAATCGGCCGAAAAAAGTAACGACACGGGCCAACAATATATAGTCGGGAGATTTTCAATATGACGGGGAGTCATGCGCTTCCAAAGTACGCGTTTTTCTTGTCGCTTGCCTTGTTACTGTTTCTGTGGGGACAGATTGGGCTGCCCGTAGCCCATTATTTTTACGATGCCGTTGCCATAAGGGACACCGGGGTGTTCATGGCCGATATGGCGGGCAAACCCGATCCCGTGTCCAGTTTTGTCACAATGGCATTTCGCCATCATGAGGGCCTCATCCAGTTCGTTCTATTGAACCTCTACTGCTTTTTTGTCGGTGATTCATTGCCTCTGGACCCCTCGACCATGCAATTGCCGAATACGGTGCTTGCCTTCTTTGCCGCGGTACTCTGCTTTCTTATGGCAAAAAAAATGATCTCCACGCGGTTCGCCTATTGCTCCGCGGCTGTCTTCGTCCTGGGCCCCTGGCTGGCATACACCATCAGACTGCCTTGGTACTTCGATACTTTGTCATGTTTACTGCATTTCTCCACCTTTTACTTCCTCGCGGCCTTCATGATGGACCCTCAATCCACTCTTTCTAAGGTGGCCGCACCCGCATCCTTCTCGTTGTATTTGTTGAGCAGTCTGGATTGGCCTTCGTTTGTGCCCTGCCTGATATTCTTTATTCTTATGAGCGGACAATTCGGCAGGACATTAAGGAATCCTTTTAATCTGTTGCCCGCTCTTGTGGTCGGCCTGCTTATCTTCTGGCAGATCTTCCTATATCTCAAGGTTGGAAAGCCTACGCTGGGTTTTTCCCGTGCGATTTACCCGTTCTGGTCGTTCCTGGAATACATAAATGTGAATTCCCTGCAAAAGATTTGGGACAACGTGGTCTTGCCTTGGGGGCCGCAGATGCTGCTGGCGGGAATCGGAGCAGGGTTGTATCTGACCCGTCTCAGGAGTTTGTGGCTCACAGACCGGGTTCGCAGAGCGTTTTTCGATTCCATGTGCTTGTGGATTCTCGGCGCTACTCCGGCTTTGTTCGTCTCGGCCGGTTCGGCAACTTACCTGTATGTCTTGGCGATGCCTTCCGCGCTTCTCTCCGGTCTGGTTTTAGCCAGGATGCGGTATCAATTGTTGATTCCTTGCGTAGTGGCGCTGGCGATCTCCCAAGCATACTTTGTGACCGACAAGCAGTTCGCATTTGTAGGCGATAAGAAACAACGCGTCCTGGCAGCCGCCTGTTATTTGATCGAGCAAAGGCCGGACCTTCTTACCGAGGCGAGGACGCCTGTAGTGGCCGGTTTCGATGCCGCAGCGGTAACACAGTACACGAGACGTAGAAATGTGAGTATTGTTGTCGGCGCGGATTTCCCGGTGGAATATGACGCAGTAAAAGCCGAGTGTCTGGCAGTTGGCCAGTGTTCCGTCAGGGACCTGGCCGGCCAAAAAAGAAATCTGGTAAACCCGTGGTTTGTGCTGGATTCATCTCCCCTAACAGACCGCAATCCCTACAAGAACTACTGGATCGGGCTCTTGCAAGACCCGTCCATAAAGTGGATAGCGCAGTTTCGAGAACCAACAGGTGAGGTGATTTACATCGGAGAGCCACAAACCGGCTCCCATCTTTCCGCGCACGCAGCACCCGCAAAAGATGTGAACAGTCTGGCGGATGAGTACCTGAAGAAATATGACAGACTAAGCTTTCTCAAAAAGAACTTGGAATATGTTTATCACTATTGAGTAGTTGAAGTAGAGCTTCCGAAAAGTAATTTCCGGTAATTGCCATCCTGAAATTATTCCGGCCTTTAAGCCCGTTGCCAAAGGTTTTGTCCGATTCGATACCGTCATTCCGGCGAAAGCCGGAATCCAGTCTTTTCAATCCCGCGTTCCGCGCGGGACTGGACCCCGGCTTTCGCCGGGGTGACGGGTGGTGAATGAGCCATCACTTTTGGCAAGCACTATGGATCCCTGAAACCAAATCAGGTATGCCTCCCATTCCGCGACGCCGGAAATGAGGGTGGCATACCTGTTGCCGTTGCACCGAATCGTTCATTGTGCCGGCGTTCTCCGGGGCGCGTGGCCCCGGAGATACCGGATTTGGAGGATGTTTATTTTACCTCGGGAAGCGAGGCTGCCCCTTTGGTTCTTGCTTCAACTGTTGCTGTAGCATCTGTTGCTGCTGTTGCAACATCTGCTGCTGCTGCTGTTGTTGCAGTTGCAGTTGTTGCTTTGGTTGTTGCTGCAGTTGCAGTTGCTGCCTCGGCTGAATCTGGAGTTCTTTCTTTACCCCTGTCGACGGGGGCTTGAAAGTCTGCACCGTCTTGGGTGCGGCAAACGTCGGAAGTCTGGTCACCTGAGGCGTGAATGTAGGAACCCTGGTCTGGAGCAGAGGCAACGTTGGTGCCATCGTAACCGGAGGTGTGAATGTAGGCACCCGAGTCTGGATAGGCATCAGCGTTGGTGTCAATGTCACCGGCGGCGTCAAGGTCGGTATCGTCGGCAGCGACGTCGGCAGCGTGGGTGGAGGCGTTGGCGGCATGATCGTCGGTATCGTCGGCAGCGACGTCGGTAATGTAGGCGTAAATGTGGGTAACGTGGTTATGAACGTGGGTAACGTGGGCGTAAACGTGGGCAGCGTTACCACCGTCGGAAACGTCGGGACGAATGTCGGCAAGGTTACCACCGTCGGGAACGTCGGCACCAGGGTCGCCAACGTGCCCACGAGCGTCGGTACCGTCGTCGGCGGCACGATAGAAGGCAACGTCGGGAACAAGGTTATCGGTGGAATAAAAGTGGGGAACAGCGTCGGGAACGTCGCCAACGTCGGGGTGGTTGGGGTCGTCGGCACCGCCGTCAGCAGTGTTGTCAACGTAGGAAACGTAAACAACGTCGGAATGGTCGGAATTGTAAAGAAGGTGGGGAACGTCGGAAGCGTTGCCAAAGTCAGTATCGTCGGGAACGTTGGCACCGTGATAAACGTCGGGAACGTAGGCAACGTGAATATGGTCGGCAACGTAAAGACGGTCGGAAATGTAAGCACGGTGAAAAGGGTCGGGACCGTCGGCAACGTAACCAGCGTGGGGAAAGTAAATAGGGTCGGAATAGTAATGGGAGTGGCCAACGTCAAGGGCGTGGGAAACGTTGGGGTGGTTGGTGTCGTAGGGGTCGTCGGCGTTGTCGGCGTTGTGGGTGTGGTTGGCGTCGTCGGGACCGTCGGCCAGGTCGGCCACGTTGGGACAAACGGCGGATAGTAAGGCGGAATCCAAGGGAAGAATGGTTCCGGATAGAAGAAGTCTTCTATGTCCACAGAAACATCATAGTCGTATGGCGGAGGAGAAACCGGAAAAGACGGGGCCTGGCAAGAGGGAACGTCTCTCGGCAGAGTATTCGGGATCGTGGTACGGTCAATCAACTGCCTCATGATGTCGGGGGAAACTCCCATCACCCGCGAGGGCACCTTGTCCCGCTCGACAATAACCATTTGACACGATCTCAAGAGGCGATCTTGAGCGTATTGAGGATCAATATGGGTGACACGAATTTCACCCCAGATGCAGGTAATAACGGTCCGGTTGGCATCGACCGCTTCGACTATGTAATCGGTCCGCTGTCCCGTAGGCATCACCTGCACGATCGCAGTGGGCGAGAAGACAGTGAATTGATTCGGGGCATTCAAGGTCTTAATAAAGCGTATGATGCCCTGAGGGACTTGGGCGGCAAACGTATACGAATCGGGCTGCGCTTCAAAGCCTGCAACTACGAGGGCCGAAACGCGGCCCATTGAAATGTCACTTTCGTTAGGGGCGGCGCCTTTCATCCAGAGCTTGCTGTCCCCGGGGTCGGTGGCCAGGGAGTCGCCGACATTCACCGGTTCCCCTTGTTGGGCCGGTTGAAATCCCTGACCGGCATGCTGAATTAGGCCGGTCCCTTGAACCGCCATTACTACGCCGGCGGGATCAGTCGCCCATGAAGGTGAAAAACCAACAAAGCTCAGCAAAGCAATTCCGAGCCAGATTCCAAAAGCCCTCCGGCGCGTCGTGGTAGTCATTTGCCAGCCCTCCTAAGGGTGTTGCTGTTTTTCTCGAAACCGAGAATCAATTTGTTAACAGGCAGTTAACAGGGTTATGGTTCCAGGTCATACTATTTCCCAATTTAAAAGCCATTACGGCTGGATGTACATGCCCCCCCGGTCTCCTTACCGGACGACAAAACAATAATGCTCTTCTTTGGCTGTCTTCATGGGCAATGAACAAACATTTCAAGTCCGCGGCAACGGTTCAATAAAACTAATTCGTGATTTCTTCCGGGGTACGCTAAAAGAATGTTTCCAAGCGCCCCTTCTGGTTGTCAATCGCTAAGGAATGACCGAATGAAATAACCAATGCCTAACAAAAGGCCTCAAATTGACCATTAATCATACTATTGTACTTTATAAATGCCTGCCTCGAACGTGTCAAGAAAAATGCTTCAATTCTTGACATGGGTTGCCCAAGGGGTTTGTTGGACCCATTCTTAATACAAGAAGTGTCACCCACCGCCTTCATCAAGTGGGAAGACAAGGAGGCAGACGATGAGGATATTCACAGTATTGTTGATGGTAGTGGCTCTCGGAGTTTGGGGCACCGGCGCGACAGCCGTCGACATGAACCGCGTGGAAGGGCCTAGGATCTGGAAATGCATGCAGGACTACCAAAGAATGGACCAGACAACTCGGGATAAAATGCAGCCCGGGCAAACTGGAACGGTGTACCTGCCGCTCCCTACTGACATACGGAGGGCCTGTCAACTTGTGCCCTCGGATGCGGGCTAGGAGATGCTTGCGAGGACGCTCCTTTGGGATGCCGACCCGTTCTTCGGGCACCTAACGCTGAGCAGAGTTACTGGAGCCGGTTTTGTCACTTTGAACAGGGAACGTTGCGCGTAAATTCAATAGGTACCGCCTCTTTTGGACGTTGGCTTCCACGCCGAGCCGAATTGCCTACTGTTTCAAAGCCCGGCTCATATTATTATGTGCTGCGGCAAATTGGGGATCCATGGTAATCGCTTTCTTGTATTGCTCGATCGCGCCGGCCACATCGCCGGATTTCTTGAGTGCCACCCCCAGATTGTTGCACGCAATAGCTGAGTTCGAATCAATTTCGAGAACTCTCCTGTATTGTTCTATGGCCTGTTTCAAGTCTCCGGTCTTTTCAAGGGCAACACCAAGATTGTTATGGGCGTTGACAAGGCCCGGCTCGATTTCGATGGCCCGACGATAATGAACGATCGCTTCCTGCAACTTGCCGGATTTCTTTAGCGCGAGTCCCAGCAGGTTGTGAAGCATCGCGAAATTGGGTTCCAGTCGTACGGCGGCTCTGTATTCCTTCAGCGCTTCCTCAAGGTTTCCTGAGTATTCGTGCGCAAGAGCGAGATCCCCGTGAGCGGCTGCCAGCGAAGGGTTGAGTTCCACAGCCTTGCTGTAGTTCTTCAAAGCTTCCGTCAAGTTACCTGATTCCGCCATTAGACGGCCCAATTTGTGATGGAGGTCTGCTGAATTGGGTTCGATCTCGAGCGCCTTCTTGAATTGTTCGCCGGCCTCCGACGAATACCCGGCCTCATAGTACACGGCGCCCAGATTCACATAAGCCGATGCCAACCGCGGATCGAGTTGGAGGGCTTTCCAAAATTCCTCTGCGGCCGCTCGCAAATTCCCCGTCTTTTTCAATGCAAGCCCCAGGGTCTGATAAGATGTTGCAGCCCACGGGTCAACCTCGATGGCCTTCTTGTATTCTTCTATGGCCCCCTGTAAATCCCCCATGTATTCTCGAATCGACCCTAGGCTCAAGCGAACGTCCGGATGGTGGGGCTCGATTTCCAGGGCCATTTTGTATGGTTCCATCGCGTCCGAAAACTTGCCCGTGCCCGACAAAGCAACGCCCAAGCCGATCAAGCCCGCTGCCGCTCTCATGGGTTGGCTAGCGAAGGCCTTAGCGAATCGCTCAGCTGCCAGGTTCACTTCTTCGGTCTTTTCAACAGGACTTGGTATGGCTGCGGCTTTCGAAAAGAGTTCGAGGGCCTCTTTGTATTTCTTGGCCCCTACCAATGTAGCCATGTTATTCATCGCTATGTCCAGGTAGGGAACCATTTCCAACTCTTCCGAATACGACGGCAGTCTAGATGACGGATTGTTCCAGAACGAGTCCGGGCTCCAGCTCTTGGCCTGGGAATAGGTCACCACAGCGAACAGGACCAGCACCACCGAAGAACCTCCTGCCATGGCCACTTTCAAAGGCCTTTCCGGCAGCCTCGCGGCGGCCCAGGCGTTGAGAGCCAACATTGCCCCACCCAAAACCAGCAAGACGCCAAACATGGGCAAAATAGCCCTGTAACTGAAAAAGAGGTACTGCGGAATGAGCAGAGATTCCGGCAACAGAGCAACGACGTAAAATAGTATGCCGAAAGCAATCAAGGGCTTCTTGCGGGCCAGCACAATACTCATCCCCAAAAGAGAGATCCAGCCCAGGCACGCCAGGAGCGTAGTAGGGGGAGTGAGAATTGACTTGGAAACAATCTCCGGTCTCATGAATTCCAGGTCGTACGGAACCAGGATCATTGCCAGATAAGAAAACAGGGTCCGAGCTTCCGTCAGTGCCACGTGGACCGGAGAGGTCCCGGCGTAAGTGTAATGCTCGGCAATTCTCGCGAAAACCCCTTTTCCAATTTCGCTAGTCGACGCGTGGAGATAATGTGTAACCAGTAGATAACTCACCGCAACAGGGACCACGATGGCTGCAATGGGCAGAGCCCTTTTGATCAGACCTCTGAGGCCCTGGCCGAACAGTACTAGTTCCGCGAGGATCAACATTGCGGGAAAGGTCACGACATTTTCTTTGCTCAGCATTCCGGCCAGGAAAAGAAGTGCGGCACAGGCGTAGGCAGCGATTTCATGCCGGAAGCGTCCTGAGCGAGCGGCCAAATATACCGCCAGTCCTGCAAAATAGAAGAAGCAGGCCATAATGGCTTCCCGCTGCCAAACATACAAAACCACATAGCTTTGCAGAGGATGGACCACGAACAGCAAGCCTAACAGAATGCTGACGGCCAGCTTTTCCTGCCTCGTCCCGGGCACTCTAAGTCCTTGGATTCCGAAAATAGTCGCTGCCAGCAGCACCAAGGCCAATCCCGCTCCGGCCAAGAGCAGTATGTTTCCCACGCGAAAATAGAAAGGTTCCATACCCGTCACGAGGTGATTAAGATACAAAGTCGTCAGGAACAGCGGCCGCGCGGGCACTATGCTTATCAGCTTGAGGACCTCATGCTGGGCAAACAACGAGGCCTTGCCTTGGATAAAATAGGAACTGTCGTAAACCATGGGTGAATGAAAGCCCGGGAGATGCAAGCCAAACCCGATGGCCGCAAACATCAAGAAAATCAGGAGGAGTACAGATACCGTTACCCAGGGACTACGGCTGACCAGGAAGCTATCCGCGCCGTCCACTGATCCCATATTTCTTTGTTCCTCTGGATTGCTCAATTACGCTCTCTCCTTTCGGCTGATCTGCTAAATTCTCACGCACTGCCGGAAGCGGGCATAAGGTTGGGGTTGCTCGCGGCAGATTCGGCTCTTTCGCTTGCCGTCACACAAATTTAATTCTCAAAGCGGCAATTGCCGCCATCCTCAAGAGAAGCAGTCCGTGCATCCAGCGCCGGATGTTGGTGTCGCCATAACGGCGGTTACGATAACGAACGGGAAGGTCGAGAATAGCCAGGTTCAATTTCACCGCCCCGAGAATAAGGTCAAAATCTCCGAATGGATCAAGGGTCCCGAAATAGGAACGATTCTCGGCTATCATTTTGTAATGTTCCGCCCACAGGACTTTGGTCCCGCACAATGTGTCCTTTATCGGCTGTCCCAACAGCCATGAAAAGCCGAGACTGAAAAGCTTGTTCCCTACCAGATTGAAAAAGCGCATGGCCTCATCTTGCATCGGATAAACAAGACGCACGCCATTGACAAATTCGCCCTTCGAGGAAACCAGGGCATCATAAAAACGGGGCAGATCTTCGGGCGGAACCGTAAGATCGGCATCGAGAATCATCAGAATGTCACCGGCCGCCTCGGTGAACCCCAGCCTCACAGCGTCTCCCTTGCCCTCGCCTGTCTGCCTGAAGAGCTTGCATCGACGATGCGGATACGTGGCTATAGTCTTTTCAATCGTGGCAAAGGTATCGTCCTTGGAATGTCCTTCCACGAACACCAGTTCAGTGCCGCGCCCCATTTCGGGCACTCTCTCAAAGATCTCCGCGATATTGCCGGCCTCATTCCTTGCAGGCACTATCACCGAGACCAGCGGCTGTTCGATATCACTTTCCGCCAGTCCATTGGGCCGAGCGATCACGAAATTCGTCAGGGCCAGGAATCTGAACGGCCATATTTTCACCAGGAACCTATTGCAGAAGGGCTGGACCACGGGGATGTCGATCGGACACAGTATCTCGCTCCAATGCCTGACCACTTGGAAATCCGCCAGCTTAAGCAGTTGCGTGATGTCGTCCACCGTCAGCCAGTTTTGATTTAATGTGGGCCTCGCAAGTTTCAGCGATTCCGTAGCGGCAAGCGGCAGCTCCCAAAGGCGGCTGTAGCTGTTGACAATCACTCTGGTATGTCTGTGCGAGATTGCTCGGAGCTGCCCGAATGCTTCCTGAACATCCCAGAGGTCGTTCACCAGGTCGGAGAGGATAATAACGTCAAAAGGCCCTTTCACAGGCAATTCATGTCCGTCTGCAAGGACGAAGTGCAGCTCGGGGTAACGCGCGGCAGCGGCTCTGATCATTCCCTGCGAAAAATCCACCCCCACGCCCACCGAGGGTTTGAGCGCTGCCAGTAAATCCCCGTATGAGCATCCGATTTCAATTACGCGTTGCCCGGGCAGAACCAGGCCTTGAAAAATCTGTTCCACTCTCGTGTGGTAGAATCCGCCCCACTTTCTGTCGGTCCCCATTTTGTTCCAGACCGAGTCCCAGTGGAGCCGCCGGCTCTCAGTATACGCGGCCTTTTCTATGTCCATAAACGGCAAGCCTCGACGTAGGATCAATTCCATTATAATCAATTAACTCCACTGTATAGCATATCAGCCTCAGGTTAGAAAATCCAGTTTTGAAGATCTACTTTTGGGAATCATTCACTTACGTGCGAGAGCGTCACCCATGCCCCGAAGGGGCAGCCCGACGGTAGCCACGCGCGTAAGCCCGTGGAGAATGGCCCACACAATCATTTGGATCTCCGGCCCTGGAGGGGTCGACCATGAATGTGAGTTGGACTTCGGGATTGGTCGCCCCCTCCAGGGCCGGAGATCCAGGGCTGTGGCAGTGCTTCCGGTCCACGGGTTACACCCGTGGCTACCACTGGTACGCCCCTTCAGGGCTCAGAATCCTTTCTACCCCCGCAAGACCGAATGCTTACCTACCTTGGTGGGTGGTTGTACCAGGTGCCACAATTCCTCACCTTTTGTATAGCGCCCGCTCTAATAGAACCGACCGAACCAACTGACTTGTGTCCGAAAAATGTGCCGGCACGGAGGAACTGTCTCAAAACTAATGGATACGTGGGAATGGTCCTACGCGGCGGGTAGCCCGGACGTTACTACGTCCGGGTCGCGAAGCGACAGGAGGTCTGGTGGCCGAACAAATATTTGAACCTGCTATATTCATCAATGAATCCATTGCAGTATCACAGGTCCAGACCTCTTGTGCCTGCGGCACCCGGAGGCAGTAGCCTCCGGGCTACCCACCATGGGCCGCTGGGGTTCAATTCGTAGCACGATCTGAACCTTTCTCCGACTTCTGAGACAGCCTTCTCGAAGTGCGCCGTACACGAGCCTCCTGCACTTGAGGGTTTTGAGACAGTTTCCGGAGGCCGCGACGTACCAATTTCCAAAGGACGCATTTCGTAGTCGCACACTATTCTTGACGCTCGCTTTATAACCGTGCACAGCCGTGGTAGCTTAACTTTTCTCTGTCTTGTCTCAGGTAAAATGGTATATCGCCACCTCTCCGACGGCCGCAGGACCGCCATTGACCTGCGCTCCCATGGAGTGTAGTATTCACCCGTTAAATGTGGTGGAACTGTAACTTTTTCAGCCTGTTTTCCACCGTCAAATTGAAAGGACTCAAGAATGGCTCAGACCGAATCCGGGGCCCCTCCCCCGGAAGATAGTCCGGGAATCGGCGGCGATCCGACGGAGCACGGGGCATCCGAGCCGGAGGAAGAACCCATAGCATTCCTGGATAGATTGATAGCATTTTTCATAGTCATTGGCCCCTGGTCTCTCTTAATTGTGGAAGTGCAGGAACTTCTGGGAAACAGGATCTCGGATTGGACGCACAATATGATCTTGCTGGCCGCTATTGTCATCTTTCTGCTGGTAGTGGGCTATCTTTCCAAGTGGGTGTTCCGGTTCCGCAAGAAATGGCACGGCTAGTCGGGGTCGCTTTGCCTTGTCTTCGGGGGCGCGGGCCGCGCGTACTGCTGGAAAAGCGAATTGATATTGGTGAGACCATTTGTCAGTCATGAGCTGACTCGTCAGGGGGGCTCCATGGAATTGCGCAAACTGTTCGGCGACAGAGACAAGAACCGGCGCCCAACGATCGTCGAAAGCAGGATCCGTGCTGCACAAATCTCACAGCTATATTCCCAGTCCTTACCGGGTCTGGTCGGCGCGATTTTGAGCGCAGTGGTCCTGACTGCTGCTCTCCGGCAAGCTGTCCCGTGGTCGCATTTGTTGACATGGTTGGGCTGTTACACGGTGGCCCAACTACCGCGTTACGGCCTCATAGCCGGGTTCCGTAAGGCCCGCCCCGTCGGCGACGCGGCCGCAGTATGGGGCAAATGGTTTGGCATCACTACAGTGGCATCGGGACTGATTTGGGGCTTGGCCGGTATCTTCCTTTACCCTAAAGATTCTCTGGTGCATCAATTTCTCATCGCCCTGTTTCTGACCGGGATCGCATCAGCCGCCGCTGTAGTTTATTCCCCCAGTTTGCCCACTTGCGTGCTCACCGTTCTCGCAGAGTTGTGTCCCCTGTCCGGGAGATTCCTGTACGAAGGGGACGATGTTCACGTTGTTATGGGAACTGTAATTCCTCTGTTTGCACTGGTGCTGGTGATGACCGGCAAGAGTGTGCATCAACTTCATGCAGATTCGTTGCGACTGGGCTTTGAAAACAGCGATCTGGTCGATTCGCTGATCTTACAGAACACCACGAGTGACGAACTCAATAGATGTCTCAAGGAGGAGATCGGCGAGCGTCAAAAAGCCGAGGAATCTCTGAAGGCCTCTTTAGATGAGAAAGTGGTGCTCCTTCGCGAAATCCATCACCGAGTCAAGAACAACCTTCAGGTTATATCGAGCTTACTGAGGCTTCAGTCCAGACATATTCGCGATGAACACTACAAGTTGATGTTCTTGGAGAGTCAAAACCGCCTCGAAGCAATGGTCCTGATCCATGAACTTTTGTACCGGTCGAAGGATCTGGCCAAGATCGACTTGAACGGGTACATAAAAAGCCTTGTGAACCTCCTCCCCTCCTCGTTCGGGATCGGCCGCGGCCAGGTACAATTCACGACTGAAGTCGCGCCTGTATCCATGTCGGTCGATACTGCTATTCCTTGTGGCCTCATAACCAACGAGCTTGTGTCGAATTGCCTGAAGCACGCGTTTCCTGACGGCAGAAGCGGGACGGTGAGAATCCTGTTGGGCTCAAGCGACAATACTTTTCAGCTAATCGTTTCGGACAACGGCGTCGGGCTTTCCCCGGACCTCGATTTTCAGAGTGCGCAAACCCTGGGCTTACGCCTTGTCAACACTTTGGTGAAGCAGCTTCAGGGGGACCTTCAGATCCGTCGCTCGGGCGGAACGGAATTTGCCATAGAGTTCAGAGAGATTAGTTCCGCGAGGCCCTCTTGAGGCGAACGCCGTTGTATCCAATTGCCGGCTTACCAGCGATCACGATGTATTCGATCCTCCCTGAAGCGATTCGCAGGCCCCTTTTTCTCTCGCGCATAGCCCAAGGAAACCACGCATAGAGGAACTACATGTTCCGGGATTCCCAGCAATCTTCGTAGCCCTTCAATTCTTTCAGCTACCGGATAGATCCCGACCCACACGGCCCCCAAACCCATTGCATTAGCCGAAATAAGCATATTCTCAGTTGCAGCCGCACAATCCAAAGGCCATCGATCTCTCAGTTCTCCCCATGTGGTGTCACCGCAAACAGCGATGCCCACCTGTGCGCTTCGCAGCATCACGGCATGGGCATGGAAGGAAGGAATGCTTTCCAGTATGCTCCTATCCCGAATGACGATGAAGTGCCACGGCTGGCTTGCCGCGGTGGGCGCACTCATCGCTGCCTTCAAGAGCTGATCGACCGCCTCGTCGGACACAGGCTCGGATGTGTAACTCCGGATACTGCGCCGGGTCAGAATGGCTTCCATTGCGTCCATCATCTGCCCCCTTTCAAGAATTCATGGCGTTCCAAATCTAGCATGGATTCACGGAAATGTGCCCACGCGGCGCGATTTGCATAAGACAAACGATTGGAGCGCCACAGCATAGCATGCAGCGCTCCAAGAAATGTAGCCAACCACTTCAAACACAGGCCTCAAAGCCGAATGAGGGTCAAACTTCGGTGACTACGGCAGCGGCCTTGGCAATGCCGGAGCAATTCCGAATCTGAGAGGTCCGACTTCCACGCCGACCCCCGGCCTAAATGGCCGTCTCGGGGGAACCACGACCCCAGGGCTCGGCTGGACATAATAACCCGAATCCGGCCCCTCGTAATAGTACATTTCAGGCTCTCTCACTACGTATTCTTCGGACTCCGGCCATTCATAAAACTCCGAATCGTCGGATTCCTCGGAAGCACGTGAGCCGCGTGTTGCAGCTTTGGCCGGGAACAAACCTTCAGCCTTAATCTGGCGGCCAAACACCCATCCTTGAACGGGTGACTGGACCTGAACCCAGCCGTTCCGAACCATGCCGGTAACCATCATTTTCTCGCCCAGGGCCGCGCAGCCGACCAACTGGTGAGACTTGTTCGGACCGCTCCTGATTCTCAGACAATTGTCCGGGCGATCTACCGAGGTCACCACAGCGTCCATAGAACGGCCACCAGCCATGCCTTTCCCAGGCACTGCACCGGCTTGGGGCCGAGCGCTCATCCGGGTTTGTACCGATTGGGCAAGAAGCTCGTAAACCCGAGTGTGGCCACCTGCCTGAGCAAAGCCAAGAGCACTCCCATCGCTGTCTATCGCTCCATAGCTGAGCAGAACCCTGACCACTTCCGTATTCCCCAAGTATGCGGCGGCGGCAAGGGCCGAAATTCCGTTAGCGTCCTTCGCATTGACATTGGCTCCTTGATTCAGGAGCGCTTGCAAACGATTTATATCTCCAGCGCCGACCGAGGCAAGCACCTCGGAATCGAGCGATTTAGTGCCGGCCGTTTGGGATTGCCCTACCCCTGCGCCTGGCGCGGTAGGCTCGGCTGCAAAAACAGGAGCCGAGAAGACCGAATACCCCAACAGCAGGAGGGGCACGGTTACGACGAGCACTAATGAGATTTTGGCTGCAAAATTCATAGTGCACCTCCGTTTAAGCGCAATATTTTTTAAAATTAAGCCCTTTGGAGGAATAAGCAAGGCTGATAACGACCTTCGTTCATGATATCGGCTTGATACATGCCGAGGGCCTGGTAATGAATCCCTTCCCCGTATGAACGCATCCAATTTCTCAAAATGGCCCTCGGAGGCAACTAAATTAGTGGTTTCCAGCGACTCGAAGTGACGAAATTACCGCTACAAGCGAAGAAGGGATGCAATTATGAATAAAGGCACAGAGACCAAGAGGAAAAGAAAATCAAATGCTCGGAACGACGAGACTGCATCGGAGCATGTGAAACACTCGGTCAACCGGCGAAGTTTTCTCACGGGATTGACGTTGGTTGCGGGAGGGGCGTTGGCGACTCCTTTGTTGTTTTCGTCCGCGGGAGAAGCAACTCCGGCTCAGACCCCGGGCGCAGGCGGGAAGGAGACGACAGCATTGCCCGACTTCCGTTTCCCGCTTATTCAACAACCGGCTCGGGTGCTGCCGGGAGGCTCTGCGCGAGAGGCCACAGCCGTGGAGTTTCCAGTGTCAAAGAACATCGCGGGCGTGCTCATGACCCTTAAACCAGGCGGCCTTCGGGAACTTCATTGGCATGCCAATGCGGCTGAATGGGCGTATGTGATCGAAGGTAACGTTCGCGTGACTATCGTCGATCCGCAGGGCCGCATAGAAATCGCAGACTTCGGGCCTGGAGACATCTGGTACTTTCCGCGCGGCCATGCACACTCGATTCAGGGCCTTGGTCTGGGGCCGGGAGAGGCCAAGTTCTTGCTCGTCTTTGACAACGGCTATTTTTCGGAGTTCGCCACGTTCAGCTTCTCGGACTGGCTGGCCCAAACGCCCAAAGAAATCGTGGCTAAGAATCTCAACGTCCCGGTCGCGGCCCTCACAGACCTCCCCAAGAAGGAGGTTTACATAGCACAAGGTCCTGTGCCGCCGCCATTGCCGGTGGTTCCTCTCTCCGGGCGGGGAACGATGCTGGCTCCTCCGCTCACTCACAAGTATTCGCTCCGTTCGCAAAAACCGTTCAGGAAATACCCTGACGGCGAGGTTCGTCTGGCTTCGGCCAAGGAGTTCCCCATTTCGAAGACCATGACCGGAGCGCTGCTCAATCTCGACGCGGGCGCTCTCCGCGAACTTCACTGGCACCCGAACGCGGATGAATGGCAATACATGCTTTCCGGCAAGATCCGCCTCACGGTCTTCGCGTCCCACGGTTTGGCCGAGGTAGTGGAACTTAGCGCGGGTGACATAGGTTTCGCGCCTATGGGATACGGTCACGCTCTGGAAAACGTGGGTGATGCGCCGGCGGAAGTCCTCATCGTTTTCAATAGTGGCGAGTACCAGGAAATAAGCCTCAGTACGGTGCTTACCACTAATCCGGCTTATCTCCTGGAGACCAACTTCAATTTGCCCAAGGCAGTTATCGACCAGCTGCCTAAAAAACAGGAATTCATCACTACCGGTGGGAAAGGCCGGTGAGGAGATACCCGAGCCGGCCGCAGATTGGCGCAATGCCAATGCGCTGTTATGCAGGTAAGCATGGCGCGCGTCCCGCGGGATCGCCACCAAATTGTGGTAGGGGCCGGCGTCTCTGCCGGCCCACATTAATATTATATTTTTGATCGCTCATTGGCCTCAGATCAGCCAGCGCTTGCGCGTCCTGCAGAACTTGAGGTCGCGGCAGGTCCGTTCCGTGTCCATGCCCTCGCCATCACAGCACATTTTGCATAACCTTCTTCATTGCACTTAACAATTTCTTTTGCCCCTCGAACGCTCGCATCGTAGTATGCTTGCCAAGCCGTGGAAGTCCTCAAATCCATCCGGCTTGAACGCCATGGCCAAACTGGAACCACCACTTACGGAAGGGAGATAAGTACTGTTGAAAGTCCTAGACATTCATATTCATGTTGGTCGTCGTGAACATCTTACGCCCCGCTTCATCGAATATTATTCGCAAACACAGGATGCGGCACGGCTTGAACTGCTGGACGCTCTGACACCCGCAGTTTTTAGCGATTTCTTGGCTGCCGAACAAGTGGATAACGCGGTGATACTTTCGGAATATTCGCCTCACGTTACGGGCGTGACCCCTAGTGAATTCACGGCGGATTTCTGCGACGGTTCCGATAGACTAATCCCCTTCGGGTCCATAGACATTGACTCCAAAGTGAACGCCGCGGACCAAACGGAGCATGCGGTCAAAGAACTGGGATGTCGAGGCCTCAAACTGCTGCCGTCGTACGGCCGATACTACCCGGACGACCCAAGAATACTGCCTGCGTATGAAGCCGCCAGGGACTTGAACATCCCCATAATGTTTCATACAGGAACTTCGGTTTTCCCGGGTACTCGAATCCGATACGCGAATCCCCTGTTACTGGACGACATTGCAGATGAATTCGCTGACCTTCGAATTGTAATGTGCCATGGAGGAAGGCCGTTCTGGTACAAGGAAGCTGAATGGATGCTCCGTCGGCATAAAAATGTTCATATTGACATATCGGGAATACCGCCGAGGCAGTTGCCGACAATCTTCACCAAGATGGAGCAGTTTCAAGAGCGGTTTGTCTTCGGAAGTGACTGGCCGAATGTCATGTCCATAGCTGAACAAGTCAGGCAAATACAGGCATTGCCTCTAAGCGAATCGACCGTCAAAGCGATCCTTTGGGACAATGCGGCCCGATTGCTGGGCGTCGGATAATCGTTGTCGTCAGACCGCGGGAGCCTTGTCCTTTTCCATCTTGCGTCGTTCTTCGTCCCGGATCTCCCGGCGCAGGAGTTTGCCCACTTTGGATTTGGGAAGCATGTCCCGGAATTCGATGTACGAAGGTACCTTGTAAGAAGCGAGTCGCTCGGAGCAGAAGTTGATCAGCTCCGCAGCGCCGACTCCCTTTGCATCGTCCTTGAGTACCACTATGGCCTTGATACGTTCACCCACCTTGGGGTCGGGAACGCCCACCACGCATGCTCCCACCACCACAGGATGGTCCTGGAGGACCGACTCGACTTCGGACGCGGAGACCCGGTAGCCCTTGTGTTTTAGAATATCAGCGCGTCTTTCCACGTAGTAGATCTGCCCATGCTCTCCCGAACGCACGTAGTCGCCGGTGCGGTAATAAATCCCGTCTTTAAGGGGAATAAACGACGCGGTGGTTTCTCCAGGCTTGTTGAGGTACTCTTTCATCGAGTATTCGGAGGTGACGACTAGTTCACCGGGCTCTCCGGCAGGGACAGGCTCAAGGGTGTCGGGATCGACAATCTTAACCTGACGAGAGGGCAGCGGTACCCCGATGGACATCGGCGGCGGATCGCCTGCATCGAGGCGGGAGTAAGTCACATGCCCGGCTTCTGTGGAGCCGTACACCTGGAAGATGGTTACTCCGGTACGTTCTTTCCAACGGGCAAGAACCTCCCGGGGCAGCACGTCTCCGCCACAGTAGCAGTAGCGCAGTGAACTGATATCGTACGTGGCCTGCCGGTCATTTTCCAGAATCATCCGGTACAGGGTCGGGACTCCCAGCATCCACCGGGCCCGATAACGCTGGATCGCCATTAAGATGGCATCTACCTGGGGGACCGGCATGAGGATCGTGGTGTTGCCGAGGTTAAGCCCCACAGCGAGGAAGAGCCCGAGCGCCATGATGTGGAAAAGCGGATTAATTGCAATGTAAACGTCTTGACCCTCGAGAACGTGCCCCGCAAAGACATGATCGCTGATGTCATTCACGTAAGAGGTATGACCCCAGTGGTTGCCTGGCACCCCTTTGGGAAATCCGGTGGTGCCGCCGGTATAGAGTATGTATGACAGGTCCTTGGCCGGATCGATCTCAACGTGAGGCGGATTTGGCGGCTGATCGAGGAGTTTGCGGAACTGAACGGTCTCAGGGCCGCCGCGCACCTTCCCATGTGGGACCTTGTCGAGCAGGAAGGCCAGCCACCGCTTCGGCCAAGAGATCAGGTCCAGGAGATTGGTCACAATCACGTGGTCGATCGCTACGCGCCCAAAAATCTCCTTGACGTAACCGTAATTGGTGTCGTGGCAAATGACAGTTTTCGCGCCTGAGTCGTTAATCATGTACTCGAGTTCGTGAGACGTATAAATCGGCGACACGAGCACAACCGCGGCTCCAATCTTTTGGGCCGCCAAGAACGCGATAATGTACTGGACTGAGTTGGACAGATAGATGAGGACGCGATCTCCCTTACCGACCCCCAACGCGGCCAAGCCTGTGGCGAAACGGTCCACCATTTCTTTCAGTTGCCGGTAGCTGAACCGGTCGCCCAGGAACACCACCGCGGTATTTTCGGGGAATTTCTCGCATGCTCGCTCAAAGCGGGTGAACGTATATTCCGGATCCAATGACGCCTCCACCGTGACGTAGAATCACGACCCGAAGTAGGCCGCTTTCACGTCCGGGTTATCCATTAGTTCCTGGTTGGTTCCTTCCACCACCGCTGAGCCGTTTTCCAGGATGTAGCCGTATTCTATTATCGGCATGATCGGCCTGGCGTACTGCTCCGAAACGATGATGGAAATGTTCCGTTGGTCGCGGATTTCCTTTATAGCTTTCGACAGGAGATACTGTACCACAGGGCTGAGGCCTAGCAGCGGCTCATCGAGGAGCAGCAGCTTTGGTTGCGCCATGAGGGCCCGGCCGATGGCCAGCATCTGCTGCTCTCCGCCGCTGAGAAAACCGCCAAGCCGCTTAGTCAGACGCTTGAGCGCGGGAAAGATGGTGAAGACGTACTCGATGGTGTCCGCGGTTTGGCGGGCAGTCGCCAGGTACCCCCCAATCTTGAGGTTCTCCAGGACCGTGCTTTCCACGAAAATTCGGCGGCGCTCCGGGCACAAGATGATCCCGTGCCGCGCGCGATCCGACGGCTTCATGGACCTCATGGAGCGGCCTTGAAAGAGGACTTCACCTCGCACGGTGATCCGTTCCCCACCGGCCATCTCTTCTTTTTTCTGAGTGTCCAAAATCAGGCCTGAGAGCGCGTACATGAGCGTGGACTTACCAGCGCTGTTTGCCCCGAACACTCCGACGATATTGTTGTCGCCGCAGCCGAGGCTGACGTTGTTGAGTGCCAGCATGTTCTCATAGAACACCATTAGACCTCTGGCTTCAAACATAGGCGAGAACCTCCTCCGATCCGAAGTAGGCCTCTTTTACCTCTTTGTAGGCCATCACCTCCTCGGCAGTCCCCTCCGCGATCTTGCAGCCAAAGTTGAGGACCACCACCCGGTTGGCCAGGCGAAACAATTCCCTGAGGCGGTGTTCCACCATGATGAGCGTGATGCCCTCCATTTGGAGCTTCTCGATAAGCGGAACCATGCTGGCCATCTCGCTCATGCTCAGTCCGGAGAAAACCTCGTCGCAGATCACCACCTCTGGCCGCAGGGCCAGGCAGCGTGCAAGTTCCAGGCGTTTCAAGTACCCGGTGGGCAGCGACGACGCCACCTTGTAGGGGACGTACGAATCGCGTTCAAAGCCGATTTCCTCAAGAATGTCAACAGCGACTGTGTCTCGGCTGCCCATCTTGCCACCGCCGCGCCAGCCGCCCGTGCGGCGGGCCCTGCGCGAAAAAAGTGGCACAATAAGGTTCTTGAACGCGGGGAGGCTATAATAAGGCCGCATCACCTGGAACGTACGGGTGAGTCCCAGGTCAGCTATCTTGTGGGGCTTCCAGTTGGTGATCTCCTGGCCCTTGAACGAGACCCGTCCGTGGTCCACCTTGATGAATCCGGTAATGGCGTTGACAAGCGTGGTCTTGCCAGAACCGTTCGGGCCGATGATGCCGACGATGTCGCCCCGGTGTACGTCCAGGTCCACTGCCGACAGTGCCAGCACACCGCCGAAGGCCTTACTCACGTTCTCGACGCGTAGGAGTGTTTCCCCGCTCATAATTGAACCACCTTCAATGTGCCTCTCAAATCTTAATCGTGATTCTCAGGAGTTGAAACTGTCTCGGTAAACGGTTACCTCAAATCTCCACCCAACGCTCTGTCTGTTCGTATTTCCGCGTGATGTAGGTCATGATCCCTTCGCTCTTGAACACGATAAAACCGGTGAGGATCAGAGCGTACACAGCGATGCGCAGCGTGCCGAAATCGCGTAGCGCTTCGCTTATGGGCACAAGGATCACGCACCCAATCACAGCCCCCACCAGCGTGCCGCCACCTCCCACAACTGTGGCCGCAATGGGAATGATCGAGAAATCGAGAGCGAACTGCGAAATCCCCGCCCACATGTATATGTGGGCCAGAAATGCGCCACCCAGACACCCCAGAGCCGCAGCGATAAATACCCCCAGCGCCTTGTACGTGGTGATGTTGATCGCCGACGCTTTCACCGCCTGATCGTTGTCCTTCACTCCTCGGAAGACCAGCCCTACGTCTTCGGTCACCATCCGACGGAGCAAGAATAGGACCACAAGGACACACGCGATCAGGAGGTACTGCTCGACCCACCCGCTGGAAAATCCGTCCAATCCTATGATCCCGTCCGTGCCGCCGAATATATTCAACGCTTCGATGACCCTGCCGGCCAGGAGAGGATACATCAGGCTCACGATCGCGAAATAGACCCCTCGAAGCGGTAGACAGGGCCACAGAATCGCAGCGCACAGGGCGCCTCCAAGAACCGTCGCCACCGGCACGGTGACGTAAATCGGCAACCCGAAGTGCGAATTCAGAAGCGCCGCGATGTACGCGCCCACCCCGATGTAGAGGCCTCCACCCAGCGAAACCAAACCCACGTAATTGGCCAGGAAATCGAACCCGATAGCCAGAAGCGCATATATGCCAATGATCGAGACGACCCGCTGCCAGTACGGAAAGCGCGTCAGGACGAGCGGCAAAACAAGAAGCCCTACGATTAGCGCCAGCCTCGGGAGGATGAGGTACGTGATTTCCACCCACGAGGATATCGCATACACGCCGTCCGTTCGCACTTTGATCCCTCTATCCAGCCGCTCCTTGCGGCGGTCCTGCGTTTCGTCGGCCATGCTCACACCCTCTCCTCAAGTTCCTTCTGTCGCCCGAACAGCCCGCTGGGCCTTATGATCAGTGTGAAAATGATCGCTATGAGTGCAACTGCGATCTGATAGTGCGCCCCGAGAAACACCACTGTCAGGATCTGCGCAAACCCGATGAGGAACGCCGCCAATATTGCCCCGTTCCAGCTGCCGAGCCCTCCCACGATGCATACTGCCACGGCCATGACAAGCACATTGTACCCCGTTTCCACAATGATGCTCGCCAACGGTAGCAGTACGAGCGCGGCGGCTCCGGCCAGCACAGACCCTACGGCCATTGCCACAACAGCCATCCGGTCTGAGTCGATCCCGAGGGTCATCGCGGCCTGCTCATCCTGAGCCATTCCTTTGAGAGCAAGCCCCAGTTTTGTCCCGCTCACAAAAAGCAATAGGAGGCCAACCAGCGCCACTCCAGCCACCACCACTATGATCCGTTGGTAGTCGACCGACACACCAAACAACAGCACACTCCCTTCCACGAACGGAGGTAGTGTGAACGTCCCACCCTTGAGCCCGCCCCAGCGCAACCCCTCAAGGATTGCCAGGCCGATTGCATACGACGCGATGATCTCCGAAATTGCCATGCCCCGAACCCGCACCAAGATGAAGTGGTACATCCCCGCGCCTATCAGGCCGGTGATAGCCAGTGCAATCACCATGGAGAGCGGATAGTTCAGCCCCACCCGGTTCAGGAGCAGCCACGTTATGTATCCCGTGAGCACGTATAGAGCACCGTGCGCGAAGTTTGGCAGACGGCTCACCCCATACACGAGCGTGAACCCGAGGGCCATTAGAACCAGTGCAACGCTGTTAATGATGCCATAGATGAGTATGTCCATGAAACTGGCCTCAATCCGACAAAAGGGGCGGACAGAGGGAGGCGGACCCCTCCCTCCGTTAACGAAATCATACAAAAGGCGGTTACGCGGTTAAGTTACTTTTTCATCCAGGGCGGGAGGAGGATCTCACCCACTGCTATCTTCGGAGGAAAAACCACAACTCTCTTCCCAGCCTGCCACTGGAAGATCGTCCCAACGGCTCCTTCGTTCGGGTCGACGCTCGGTATAACCTGGTGGGTCTTTGGGTCGAATCGGATGCGCCCGTAAACACCCATTATATCGGTCTTCAAGATGGCGTCGGCAACTTTGTCCGGGTCGAGGGTCCCAGCCCGTTCGATCGCGTCTTTCAAGACGTAGACCGACATGTAGCTTGACGAGGTCCCGTATCCTTCCGGCTCAAGGCCATATTTTGCCTTGTAAGCGTCGACGAACTTCTGGGTCCAGGGAGTGGCGTTGCTCGGAGCATTTCCCGCATTGACCACGTTGGCCAGGCAGAACTCTCCCTTGCCCTCAGTTGCCTTCCAAAAGCCGGGCTGCTCTGCCGCTGCTATGATTGTTCCGAACGGCAGTGCAGGAATCTTCATGTCATGCCACTGCTTGAGCAGTATCGCTGACTCAGGCATGTCCATCCAGATAATGATGACCTGTGCATTCTGTTTCTTGGCCTCGAGTAGCCCCATGGAATAATCGGTTGTCCCCGTCGGGTAGACGACCGGGTCTCCAAGCACCTGCCACCCTTTGCCTGACATGACTTTTTTCAGAATGTCACCCCCGGCACGTGCGTGGGCGACATCTTGAACCATGATCATGAGCCTATTGAGGTTGAACTTCTTGCCGATTTCTTCGAGGCACGGAACCAGTTCGCCCATGACCATCCATTTCGCCTCACCGGAGATGCGGAAGCAGTACTTAAACTTGTCCGGGTTAGCGGCGATTATTTCGTTGTATTTGGGTGTGAGCGCTCCGGTGGTAAGGATGGAGATCATCTTGTGTTTGACGAGCAGCGGCATGACAGCAAGCGCTGCCTCAGAGCGCACCGGGCCCCCGACGAGGAAGTTCACCTTTTTCTCCAAAATGAGCTTCTCAACTGCGAGGAGGGCCTCGCTCACCGGGACGGCCGCCTCAAGGTCCCTAGTGTCGATCACCTCTACAGCGAAGGGCTGTTTTTTGTCTCCCACTTTGACCCCGCCGGCGGCGTTGATCTCGTCAACTGCAAGTTTGATAGCCCGCTCAGAGTCCCAGCCGTAAAGGAATGCAGTGGCAAGAGGACAGCCGAGGAGGATGGGCTGTTCCGCCGCCGCAACTGTGAGAGGGACAACCAGGAACGCCAGGACGACAAGCACACAGTAGAGTAGCCTTGCTTTGGTACGCATCTGATAACTCCCCTTTGCTCGCTTTTGTTTCGCGATGTTGGTTAAGAACTCTCCAGACAAATCTCAATACCCAAGAGACCGCTTATACAAACGCCGACCTCGGTCGTTGCCTCAGAACTGGGATTATGCGGCCACCACGGCAGCCGGCGCAGTGTCCCTGACCACTCATCCGATGGTTTTTCGAACCCAAACTAAGCCTCGATTCGCCTCCGACGGTGTGCCTGACGTAAGGGGTGGCATGGAAATTTCGGGGTAAACGGATTTTTGGTCCATTCTTGAGCGTACCCCTCAATTATTCCCTCAGTCAAGGACAATCTTCGGCGTTGTCTAAGCGTTCAGTTATTAGCGGCGAGAGATTGTCATTGCGAGCGAAGCCAAGCAATCTCTGCTTTCAAGCGCTGAGATTGCTTCGTCGTTTCACTCCTCGCAATGACAGAGAATGGCAAATTCCCCCGCGTAACTGAATGATTACGGTGTTGTATTTCCAGGACTTGCAACGCGTCTCCCTTCCGTGGTCGACATCGATGACTACATGAAATGAAACAGTCGCATGAAAATGCAGGGTGTGACAGCCATGATAAGAGCCTCTTTCGCTCTGCGGTTCACTTGCTAGCCCACTTACCCTTCATGTCCGCGTAGCTCGGCATGGCCATAAATTCTTCAGGGCTCCAGGTCCAGAACTGGCTGAGAGACGGATACGTCTTTTCGATTACATTTTGCCACCGACCATCCGTGATTCCTACCCTACGAATGTAGTAGTTCTGGACGGGCGCACCATATTCATCGAATCGTATGATTCCGCGAGGGGCTTTCAGTTCCAAGGACCGCATGGCTTGGACCAAATCCCTGCCGCTCAGTTGGCCTTCAGTTTTCTTCAGTGCTTCCACTATTGCCATTCCGGTAACATACCCTTGTTCCGAATACAGAGTGGGAGGGTGTCCGTACTTCTTCGCGTAAGCTGCTTTGAATTGAGTGTTTTCCGGGGTATCAAGGAGGAAACACCAGTGTGACTCGGAAACGATACCCTCAGCCGCCGGACCCTGTTTGGACAATATATTCTCATCCACCAGAAACCCCTTACTGACAACGGCAATCTTTTGCTTCAGTCCGGATTCGGCATATTGTTTAACAAATCTCTGTGCATCACCGCCGGCAAGAAATACCAGCAACACCTCGGCGTCGCGATTGATTTGGGCAAGGAACGGCTGGAAATCCTGAGTGCCCAGACGAGTCCAAATCTCTTGAACTATTTTCCCGCCCAGTTTTGTGAAAGTTCTGCACATACCTCCAACTTGCTCGTAACCCGCCGCGTTGTCGGCGCCCACGGCCGCGGCGTTACGAAAGCCCTGGTTATATGCCCACTCCCCCAGGGGATGGGAACCCGCGCTGCTTCCGAAGGAAACGCGAATAATGAAAGGGCTCGCCCTTCTCTGCGTCAGATCGTCGGCTCCGGCATTGGATATGACAAAGGGTATCTGACGCTCTGCGGTAAGTTTAGCAACCGCGTACGCGCATCCGGAATCTACTACTCCGGACAAAACGTCTATCTTGTGCTTGTCTATGAGTTCGTGAGCAGTGTCCAACGCCAGGCTCACCTGGTTACTGCCGATATTTTTTACCAAAACCTCTATATCACGACCACCGGCCTTGTGACCAACTTGCTCCATGTAAAGGTTCAGGCCATCCCTTAGATCCCCGCCCAGAGCAGCATAAACCCCGGACAACGAAACACAGTGGCCTATTTTGAAGGGTTCTGAAGCCCAAGTCGCAGCGCAAACACAGGTCAAGGAGAGCAACATGGTCACAAACACTAAACAAACCCCAATTCGCGTTAGTGCTTTCATCGTTGTCCCTTCATGCTTACTTGCCTGAGATCTCTTACACTGGTGCAAGTCCTTTTCTGAGCATCGGGGGAAGTTTGAACCGCACATTCGTACTCGTCGCTGTGCGACACATGATCGTCATTCCGTCATTCGTTTGACAGCGACCGGTGGCCTTCGCTGCGTGCCGGTGTAACCGGAGCAGATGACCGGAGGCCGTACTACTCCCCAATACCTTCCCCACAGGACAGCGAAAGAGCAAGTGTTGTGCCAATCTCATAGCCGGTGCAGCATGGTGAGACGTGACCTCACTCAGAAGACAATTCGCCCAATAACGATGGAGCACTTAGGCGTAAATAAGTGACAAATTTGTTTGCAGTAAGTGGAAAGATTCTTTCCAGTTTAGACACGAAGTCGGTCGACATCGGAATTGATCCCGCATTGGTTGAGCCATCTTCGCAGCGTCGGCCTCGAAATCCCCAATGCCTTCGCCGTGACGGTGACATTTCCACCGCATCTGGCAAAAGCCATGCGAACATAATCACTTTGCACCTGTTCCAAGGTGCGCAGTCCGGAATTATCAAGTACTTCCACTGACGATCCTTCAAGGGCCATCTCAACAGCATCCGCCAGCAGGACTGTTCCTCTGGATTCCAGCACCGCTTTGGTCAGCACATTCTTGAGTTCTCTCACATTGCCCGGCCACGAGTGAGCTTTGAGAATGTCTATGGCCTGTTTTTCCACCTTGGCAACCTTGGTTCGCAAGTCCTGGTTAATTTTTGCCATGAAAAATCGAACCAGTTCCGGCAGATCATCCATTCTCTCGCGGAGTGGCGGCACCTGGATAGTGATAACTTTCAGCCTGAAAAAAAGGTCCTGGCGAAACCGTCCCTGCTGCACCAGGTCTTTCAAATTCCTGTTGGTTGCGGCAATGATGCGTGCTTCGATTTGACGGGTTTGATTTCCTCCTACTCTGGTGAAATCGCCGTATTCGAGAAAACGCAGGAACTTGGCCTGCAAAGGCAGTGGGATCTCGCCCACTTCGTCGAAGAAGATAGTTCCTGTACTCGCTAGCTCTATCCTCCCCTTCTTGGATTCGACAGCCCCCGTAAAGGCCCCTTTCTTGTGTCCGAAGAGTTCCGATTCAAACAAAGTCTCCACCAGGGTGGTGCAGTCGATGGTCACAAAAGGCTTGTCCTTCCACAACGAAGATTCATGAAGCACTCTGGCCAGGAGTTCCTTGCCGGTCCCTGTTTCTCCCTCGATCAGCACTGCGGCGCGGTTGCAGGAGAGCAGCCCGATAAATTTGAATATGGAACGCATCGCTCTCGTGTTACCGACAATACGTTTGCGCAACAGTCGGTCCTGGTCGTCACCTACGAGATGCGGAGACAAGCGGGAGGCCTTGGAAATGTGCAGACTCCTCGTTATCGAACGATCCAACTCACGAACGCTCAGCGGTTTCTGAATGTAATCATAAGCGCCGTATCGCATTGCTTCTATTGAGCTTTCCATATCATGGAAAGCCGTTATCATTATTACTTTCGCATCGGGGCGGATTTCGACGATGCGTCGAAGTATCTCAAGACCGGAAATATCCGGTAAGCGAATATCCAAAATGACAACTTGAGGATTATAGTCTAAGCAAGCCTTGAAGCCGCCATTCCCCGTGTCAGCCGTCCGGACCGCCAGACCTTTGTCTTGCAGGTACATTTCCAGTGATTCGCGAATAGAGGCGTCATCATCTATGACAAGCACTCTGTTCATGCTCCCCATGGCAACCTCATGACAAAAGTGGCTCCAGATCCGTTGTGGTTGCGAACCTCAACACTACCTTGATGAGCTTCCACGATTCTCTTCACATTGCTAAGTCCAAGGCCGCTTCCCTGAGCCTTTGTAGTGTAAAATGGATCAAATAAACGCGGGATCGCGGAAGGGTCAATTCCGGGGCCGCTGTCTCTGACACCGATTTCCAGATATTTATTTCCGCCAACACGAATACGTTTTGCGAAAACGAGTATGCCACTGCCCTCGCCGGTGACTTCAATTGCATTGAGCATCAAATTCAGCAAAGCCTGCTGCAGCTTCTTTGCATCCAATGTGCATGGGGGAAGAAGCCGCGCATAGCGCTGAACTATTTTCAAGCGTTTTTCCGAAATCTTAGGCTCCACAAGGTCCACGCAACCCTGCACGAGTTCGTGCACATCAACGACACCCAATTCTATGCTCACAGGCCGAGATAGATCGAGCAATTGTCGAAGGATGTTTTCCAGCCGGGACACCTCTCGAACAGTGATGTCCAGACGTCGCTGATCAAAACCGTCCAGATGTAAGGTGCCGCTCAAAATCTGTAGATTCATGTTGATGGAAGAGAGCGGATTTCTTATCTCATGGGACAGTGACGCGGCCAGGTGGCCGACATAGGCCAATCGCTCATTTTCACGGACCTTCCGTTCCATATCTACCCGTTCGCTGATGTCCCTGCACACCCCAATGGTTGCCAGTCCTTGACCCATGTCCACGGTCTTCGCCTTAATCTCAGTAGCCCCTCTTTCAGGATCACAACCCAGACGAATGTATTCGATAGTACTTGTCGCGGCTTTGCCGGCTCGCGGGTCCAGATACTCGGTGCTTATCCGTTCGCGCCATTCAGGAGCTACAAATCGCAAAAACGGCTGACCCACCACTCTGCCTTGAGTGGTGCCGTGCATGCGACAAAAGGCCTTATTCGCAAACACTATGCGATCGTTCTGTATGACGAAATACCCATCGTTGATCTCTTCCACCAGCGTCTTATATCTCCGCTCACTCGCGGCAAGTTCGGCTGTGCGAACGCCTATTTCCTGTTCGAGATCCTCCGCGTGTTGTCTGATTGCACGCTCGTGCATGTGCTGAAAGTGATCGGAAAAACGATGGATCGTGTGAGAGAGACAGGCATTGATACCTTCTATCGACTGCGCCAACAACTTGAGCCGTCCTTCAGCCAAGAGCCTTCTCGTTACAATTGACCTGAACAACTCAAATGCCCTCTGAACATCGGACAATGGAAACCCGGCTGATAAACGTTTTGCCGTGATTAAGTCGATGAAGCGTTCCATGCGGGTGAGCCGGTTGAAAGAAAGGAACTCTAAATCCGCCTCCAGGGCGTCGGTCACGGTGCCGAGAAGCTCTTCCCGCGGGCGTCTCGCGTACGAGGGAGACAGTTTATGAAGTGTGTCGACCCACTCTTCGATTATCTGGACTCTCTCCTTCTGGAGCCATCGGAGGAGAGACTTGGGTGCTGGAGCACAACTCGCGATACGCGGATGTGTCTGTTCTTCGTTTTCTGACCCTGCTCTCAGAATAGGCTTTGGGTTAGGCATGACGATCTTTGTTCAAGCCCCGAATAGACCGGGCCATGCTTGGGACGAGAAAGGTTCTCGAGCTTCTTTTAGTTCGGAACGAGCAGGTGACAGAAAATCTCTTTGACGAGCGACCGGGAGTTGTCGGCAACCTCCCAGGCCGTTGTCTTCCATATGAGCCACGATTCCGCGACGGATCATTATGAGGACCCGCCCGCGCGACTAGCTTGAGGACCTCAGATTGCCGGTTCTCGCCCACCATTGCAGTGAAGCCGCTTCATCAAGAAAGTTGCATGACCACCCGTTGGGAGCCATGCGCGGAGCAGCGGGATTGCATTATGATTCAATAATGGTTGATTCGCTAACTTCCAGGTCTTTTTCGAACTTATCCCAGAATTCTTCCTCGGACTTTCTCCACTCAGGGCCGAATCTTGCTCCGAAGAAGTGTCCTAGCTTGGAAAACAGAGATTTCCACGCGGAACGATAGCTAAGGGTCAGAACGTCTTCGAGAAAAGGCGTTATGTTGTCTATCTCATCTTTGGGCACGTAGGCTCTGGCGCCCAGTTCAATAGACCGTTTGAGGGACTCGGGGTTCAATGCATGAGCTGTAAGCATCACCACGGGCAGTTCTTTCGAGGTCGCGAATGCCAGCAGATCGAAGCCTCGCACCCCCATGATGTCCAGGAGGGCAAGATCGTAGGTGTAAGAGTGCATTCGCTGCAGGCCTTCTTCATAGGTGGTGGCTGTGTCGAGCGCGACGCCGTGCTTATCGAGTTCCTCGCGGAGGATATCCAGAATGTCAGGCTCGTCATCCACGGCCAGCATTCGCTTGCCTGCCAAGACGCTTTTCCCCATAGCGAACCCCCTGATCTTTAGATTACAAGCTTATAGCTAAGCATAGGCTTCGTGTCAAGCCGCTTCGCCAGAGCTGTTTTACAGTATGATGAACACATGCTCAGGGTGCTCTTTGGCGCGCACGGACCCTGTAAGAGACCCAAGGCTTAACGCGCCAGGACAGACGCCCTACTCCGATTCTTGCCGGGAATGATATCGGACTGTAACACATTTCTTGTCATATGGCCTCTTTGAATTAGCGGGCTGTCGCATTTTTTGACTTTCAGGAGGCTTTTGCGTAAAGTTACAAAGGGGTGATAGAGCTTGAACTTCCTCTTCCAGTCTACCCCTGCAGCCGGTCGGCGTTCAAGAGGCTCCCAAATGAACGACCAGGACAAGACCAAAGAACAACTCCTCCATGAAGTCCGCGAATTGCGTAAAGCCGTCGCTCAGCTTGAGGCCCATGAAATTCGGCACGCGGAGGTGCCCGGCTTCGCGGGATACTCCGGGACTTTGTTCAGAAAACTCACGGAAGGGTCGGTCGTCGGCGTATACCTCATTCAGGACGACCTCTTCCGTTATGTCAATCCCACGTTGGCAAACATATTTGGTTACCAGGTTAACGAACTTCTCAACGTTCTCGGCCCCAAGGACCTCGTCTTTCCGGAAGACTGGCCCATGATGGACCAGAACCTTCGGCTCAGGCTTAGCGGTGCGTTGGAAGCGGCGCATTTACAGTTTAGAGGCCTTAAGAAGGACGGAAGGATCATTCAAGTCGAGGTTCACGGTTCTCGAACCGATTTCCACGAGAAGCCGGCTGTAATCGGAACATTACTCGACATCACCGGTCGCATACAGGCCGGGCAAGACCTTGAGACCGAATTAAACAAATTTCAGGCCCTGTATGACCTCGCTGTGGCAATGACTGCGGAGCGCAGCCTCGATGAGAACCTTCTGCTCGTCGTCGAAAAAAGCAGAGAGCTTCTCGGAGCTGACAAATCGTTCATGGCCTTGCATGACGAAAAGGCCGGACATCTGCGCATGCACGCCACATCCGGAGTAGTCACTGAGGACTTCAAGCAACTACGCATACCCATCGGCGTCGGAATGGGCGGAAAGGTGGCTCTCACGGGAAAATTGCGTGTTGTTGAAGACTATTTCCAGGAAATAGGCCCGGTGTTCCACGATGTTGTACGGGCTGAAGGACTGCTGTCCGGCATAGCTGTGCCGGTAAATATCGGAGCCAACAATTTGGGCGTGCTCTATGTATTTAACCGTACAAAGACGCCTTTTTCCCCGTCGGACCTTGACACGCTATCTCTGCTGGGCAATCTCGCTGCCTTGGAGATCAATCGTAAGAGTTCCGAGGAACGCCTTCGGGAAAGTGAAGATCGGTACAGGAGCCTGTATGAAGCCTCCAAGAGAGGCGAAGAGCTTTACGTGTCTCTGCTCAACTCCTCTGCTGACGCCATAGTCATCTACGACCTGGAAGGCAGAGCCAAATATGTGAACCGGTCGTTCACCCGCATATTCGGATGGTCCCTGGAAGATGTCGAGGGACGACGCATTCCGTTTATGCCCGATTCCGAACGAGAAGCCACGATGACCATCATTCAAGGCCTCGTTCGAGACGGCACGCCTACCGTCGGCTTTGAAACCAGGCGATTCACCAAAGACAGCCGAATGCTGGACATGAGCATCAGCGCGTCCCGTTATCGCGATCACGAGGGGATCCCCGCCGGAACATTAGTCATATTGCGGGACATCACCGATAGAAAGCAGGCCGAAGCACGGCTTCGGGAAAGTGAAGTCATGTACCGCCTGCTATACGAAGAATCCACACGGCGCGAAGAGCTGTATCGGTCGGTGCTGAATTCCTCGGCCGATGCCATTGTCATTTATGACATGGAAGGAAGAGCGCAATACGTCAGCCCGTCGTTTACCGCCATTTTCGGATGGACTATTGAAGATGTGGAAGGGAAGCGCATTCCCTTCATGCCGGAGAGCGAACGCGAAGCTTCCATGACCATTATCTACGACATCATCCGTAACGGAGATTCTTGCAGCGCTTTTGAAACAAAAAGATTCACAAAGGACGGACGCACACTCGACATCAGCATAAGCGCATCCCGGTACCACGATCATGACGGAAATGCCTCGGGAATACTGGCCATTCTGCGAAACATTACCGACAGGAAGCGAGCCGAACAGGCCCTCAGAGAAAGCGAAGAGCGCTTCAGGACCCTGGCGGAAGTGGCGCCCTTCGGGCTTGTGGTGATCCGTGCGGATGAGACTGCCGAGTATTTGAACCCCAAGTTTACCGAGATTTTCGGTTACACGCTGGAGGACGTCCCGGACACGGATACATGGTTTCTGAGGGCATACCCCAACAAGAGCCGTCGGGTAGCTGCCGCGTCAATATGGAGGGCGGAGAAAGCGGGCATCGAAGTTCGCGATGACGCAGGCGCCGAGGCCATTCCCAGGACCTTCTCCGTCCGAGCTAAGGATGGTGCTGAAAAGATCGTTGATTTTCGCGCGGTGGTCCTTGCGGACGGAAGAATCCTGGCCGCGTTCCTGGACATAACAGCCCAAGCCAAGGCCCAGCAGGAGATCGTTCGGGCGAAAAACGAGTGGGAACGCACATTTAACGCCGTGTCGGATCTGGTCGTGATCCTGGACAGTCAACACAACGTAGCCAGGGCCAACAAAGCGCTGGCTGACCGACTCGGCGTAGCGCCTGAGGATGTGGTCGGAATGAGTTGCCGCGACAAAATGCCGTATCAAAAAACCCCCGCAGCCCTCTGTCTGGACCCGGAGATCCTGGCCGACGGACTTGAGCACTCAGCGGAAATCTCCGACGAGATCCTGGGAGGGGTATTTGACCTTCGCGTTTCGCCGCTTCGTGATGAACAGGGAAAGGTCTTCGGATCGGTCCACGTGGCCCGCGACATCACCGCTGTCAAATCCATAGAACGATCAAGGAGAAGGGCTGTCCACCACCTGTCGCATGAGCTGAAAACTCCGCTCGCGATAATGAAGGCGTCGGTGAAAAACCTAGCCGATCCTAATCTGTCGCGGGCGGGCAACGAATCGAATCTGCAACGGATCAGGCGCAGCCTGCAAAGGCTCAATGAAATACAGGAGATCGTCCAGGAAATCGTGGAGCCGCGAGAATACAGGCCAAGACCTTTCCCGGTAACTGCCACCGTACACCAGATCCTCGACGATATCAGGAGCAAGATTGCTCACCGCTCGGTTGCGCTGATATCGCGGTTGGAAACGGTGAACTCGGACTCGATCGACCCGGATTTGCTCCAGAAAGTGCTCGACACTCTTGTAAAAAACTCCGTTGAGAACACCCCGGACGGAGGCGAAGTAGTCGTCTCCTTGAGCCAGGCGCCTGCTGGAGTCCTTCTACAAGTTGAGGACAGCGGCGTGGGAATTGCGCCGAGCGATCGGGAATTCCTATTTAGGGCCTTCCATACGACCCAAGACGAAGAACAGTACGCCACCAGGAACCCCTTCGACTTTGACGCGGGTGGAAAAGGCCTGGAGCTTATGCGCCTGAAGATCCTCTCCGAGGACGGCCATTTCGACATATCCTTCGACAGCCGCCGGTGCCGGCACCTCCCCACAGACAAGGACCATTGCTCCGGTAGCCTGTCCTCATGCCGATACGTAAATGGCCCTGAAGACTGCAAACAGGCCGGCGGAACGGTGTTTTCAGTGCTGTTTCGAGGTGGATTGGCCAAACGTCATTCTATGAACGAGCAATAGCCATGAAAGTATACTACGACAATGAAGTGGACGCTCTGTACTTGAAATTGGGAGATGAATCTCCGGAAGGAGTCATTGAGATTGCGGAAGGGGTTAACTTGGACACTACCGCTGAGGACAGAATAGTCGGCATAGAAATTCTCAATGCATCGGAAAAGATTGATTTAAGGACCATCCTGTCCTACACGCTGGAGCTGGATAAGGAGCTGTTACGGCAAGAGACTGTCTAAGAATGCTTCACTTGGCTGATCTTTCTGGACTCGTAATGTCTGGAAGGACACCCAAGAAGCGGTTTCGTCTGGAAACCCTTTAAACATAGCTGGAAACCCAAAGGAGCACAAACATGTCAAGTAACGATTTGGTTCTTCTCAATCAACTGCTTGACCAGCGTCTTTCTGAAATAGGGCAAGGGCTGAGTGAAGACGAGTACTTCGAGATATTCTCTGCCGAACAAGTACTTAAGGATGATGACCTGTCCTATGAAGAGTTGGCATCCGGTATAGTAGATGGCGGCGGCGATGGTGGAATAGACTCGGTCTACTTCTTCGTGAATGACGTTCCGTTTGATGAGGATACAGATGTCGCGGCCCTCAAGAAAAATGTGCCGCTTCGCTTGGTTCTGATACAGTCCAAGACTTCACCAGGCTTTTCCGAGTCAGCAGTGGACAAGATGATAAGTAGCGCCAGAGATCTCTTCGATCTTACCAAAGAAATGCGGGCCTTAGCCTGCGTATATAATGCGCAACTTATTGACAGAATGTCGCATTTCCGGGATACCTTCTTAGCACTAGCATCGAAATTTCCATCGGTTAGCTTCGAGTACGCTTATTCGACAAAGGGTACTGAAATACACCCTAATGTGGACCGCAAAGTAACGGCCTTGGAGGAAGTGATCCGAAGCTTCTTCAGTCCTGTCTCGTTTACCTTCAGGTTTCTAACCGCCTCAGATCTTCTTGCCAGTGCTCGACGTAGTCCGTCGAGTGCGACCAGCCTCCGTTTGGCAGAGAACCCGATTTCGACAGGCCAGGAGGGTTTCGTATGCCTTGTCACTCTGCGGGACTATCTTGAATTCATTACGGACGAGGACGGCCATCTCCGCTCGCATCTCTTCGAGGGCAATGTCAGAGACTACCAGGGCAAGACCGAAGTCAATGTGGAGATCCACAGAACACTGGGCACTACGGGGCCAGAAGATTTTTGGTGGCTCAACAATGGGGTCTCAATAATTTGTGCCAACGCAAGCTTGAGCGGCAAGACACTTACCATCGAGGATGCTGAGATTGTCAATGGGCTACAGTCATCCAGGGAGATTTACAACGCTTTGCACGGCAAGGATTTGTCTAAAGAACCCAGAAACTTACTCGTCAGAGTTCTGAAACCCCAAGGTGAGGAAAGCCGTGATCGCATCATTAAAGCAACGAACAGTCAAACGCCTATCCCGGCCGCGTCTCTGAGGGCAACCGACAAGATACACCGAGACATTGAGGACTATCTGTACAGCAGGGGATACTTTTACGACCGCCGGAAAAACTATTACAAGAATGTTGGAAAGCCAATTAAGAAAATATTTGGGATCCCGTTTGTGGCTCAATCCGTAATGGCTTGTGCCCTGGCGGATCCTGCAAATGCCCGTGCCCGTCCGTCAAGTCTGATAAAGAGCGAGGAAGCTTACAAACGTATATTCAATTCAGATTACCCTCTTGACGTCTACTGGAAATGTCCTGTTGTTGTCCAGACCGTTGAGGACATTCTGAAGCAAAGCGGCAACGAAGACTATCGAAAACATCTCAGCAACGTACTTTTCTACGTTGCCGCACTTTGGGTGCTGCGCCAATCGGGTCTCCCGGGTCCGAGTGTTGAAAAAGTCGCCACCATGGACGTTTCGACAGTTACACCGGAGACTGTTGGTCCAGTAGCCGTTGAGGTGTGGCAGGAGTATATGGCATTGGGAGGGACGGATCAAGTAGCCAAGGGCGGTGACCTGAAGAAGATCCTGCTTGAAAAGCACCGCCAGCAATTCTTGCAGGCATTAAAGGCGGCTCGATAGGTCGACGAAGGCTGGGAGGGCAACCCGCAGCCTTCCGGCGCGTATCTGGTTGTATTATCAGCGAGTTCATGACGCCAATTCCGTGGGCACCACGCCCAACTCTCACAAATCCGAGAATCAGGTATGGCGTTGCGGAACTGCAATTCCGGGACACCGTACGTATCGCCTCTGGCATTCGAACACGCCACTGCGAATCAAGTGTGCTGTCCCGGAACTTTCAAGATGCGAAGCTATTTGAAATCATTCAGATGCGACTTGGCCACTTACATCGAGGGTGATCTACTATGAGTACTGCGAGACTAACAGCATCAGCATCACTTACAGGTACGGCAAGAGTGAAGCATTCCTTCTACCGCCAGCACCTGCTGGCAGCAAGACATTTCGCAGGCTTGGCTGGCCAAATCGAGTTGAAGGCTTCGGTCATTGAGGCAGAAAGATCCGAACACCGCGCTTACGTCACAGGTGCCGTAGTATTCTCAGTCGCTTTTCTGGAAGCTTCGATCAACGAATTCTATCTCGAAGCGGTTGATGGAGATAGGACGCCCCTGAGTAGTCTGACCGATCAACAAATTGGAATTCTCGCTGAACTTTGGGGCGACGTCATCGATCGGTATTCGATTTTGAAGAAGTGCCAGATCGCGCTTGCGGCATGCAGCGCTCTACGTTTTGATGAGGGGGCCGAACCGTTCCAAGGAACAGACGGATTGGTCAGAATCCGCAATGCGCTAATCCATTATCGCCCAGAGTGGGATGATGAATTGCTTGGACACAAGAAGATACGGGATCGCGTGGAAAAGCGCTTCAACCCCAATCCTCTTGTTCCGTCAGGCAGCCTTTGGTTTCCGCATGTGTGCCTCGGTGCTGGTTGTGCCATGTGGTCAGTTGACCAAGCTGCTGTATTCATGCAAGATTTCTGTCATAGACTCAACATTCCTAGCCGCGTGCCGTAGTCGCCAGAATTGGCTGAATTGAAAAGCGTTGAAAGGCGGCCGGCGGGGTCAGCACAGTCTGCGAGTCAGCGGCAACTGGCGGCTCTGCTTTGCTTGGAGAGACGGGCACGTTTATGATCTGGAACTGGTTGACTATCATTGAAGAGGAAATGTGAGTTATGAAAGAAGCGAAACTACCACCGATTCATCCCGGCGAAATCTTGTTTGAAGAGTTCATGGAGCCGTTGGGGCTAAATCAGCGCCAGTTGGCCCAGGCTCTTGGAGTGAACGTCACGCGAATAAACCGGATCATCAAGGGCAAGAGCGCAATTACGGCTGACACAGCGCTTCGTCTGGGCCGGTATTTTGGTACCACTGCTCAGCTTTGGTTGAACATGCAGTCAAGGTATGACCTTGAAAAAGCTAAGGACGAGAGCGAGGCGAAGATCAAGAAAGCAGTTAAGCCTCGGACCAAAAGCGGTATTTCTGTGACGGCTGTGTGAGTCAAGCATTTGAAGCCCCACACCTCAGTTTTTGACCTGACGCCGTCAGAAAAGCTCCAGCTTGTGGAAGACTTGTGGGATGACCTTGCGACCACTCCCGAAGAGGTGCCGGTCCATGACTGGCAGAAAGAAGAGTTGGCCCGAAGAAAAGCCAATCTGATGAAGAACCCGGCCTCTGGACTTACATGGGAAGAACTCAAGAAACGGCTGCGAAGTCGCTATGGCCGCTAAGCTTATCTGGTGCAGGAAGGGAGGGATTGCGCACAGATAGGGCTCTGCGCTATACCTTAAGTGGGGAGATCGTCCATAGCAGTTGCGGAGGGAAACCATGATCGAGCTAAACGAAGAATATCTGGTTGACGAACAAGGCAATCGCAAGGCCGTGGTCGTACCTATTTCAGAATGGCAACAGGTTCTCGAATTGCTTGAAGACCTTGACGATATCCGTGCGTACGATGAAGCCAAAAACCAGCCTTCCAATCCAGTCCCCTTCGAGAAGGCAGTGTCGGAGATCCGCGAGGGGACGCCCGATCGAGGACAACTGGAACAAATAGTATGAAGAAGAGCAAGAGTGACGAGTTGCGTCCCCAGTATCGACGTGAGGACCTTGGCCAAGGCGTGAGAGGCAAGTTTTTGGAGTCTCATCGGGCCGGGACTAATTTGGTGTTGCTCAGTCCTGATGTCGCAGACGCGTTCCCGACTGAAGAGGCTGTCAATGAGGCCCTTCGTTCGCTAATCAGACTGGCGAAGAGATCTGTTGGCACAAGTGAGCGTGCCGGCCGGCAAGCCAACACTGGCGATTGATCTTAAGTAAGGAAATCGTCCATGGTATCTCTGGGGTGACGCCATGATCGAGCTACACGAAGAATACGTGGTCGACGAGAAAGGCAATCGCAAGGCTGTGGTCGTACCTATATCAGAATGGAAACAGCTTCTCGAATTGCTTGAAGAACTTGACGACATCCATGCCTATGATGAAGCCAGAAGCCATCCTTCGGAACCAATCCCCTTTGAGCAGGCAGTGTCCGAGATCCGCAATGGGATGTCGGATTGAAATACGCCGGCGGGCACAGCCCCATATGCGCTAACTTAGGAGTCATCCTCTCCAGTGTTCCGGAGGAACTCCTGATAGTAGGCCGGCGATTTATCGCCGGTTAATGGGGAAATGAAAGGGTTTTTCAGTCCCGGAGGGACGGCTGAACTTCCATGCGCGGGATCTGACCCGTCAATCGTCCCTCCGGGACGACAAATCGGTTTGGGTCGCTTTCCCGGCGATGAATCGCCGGGCTACTTTCGTTTCGTCCCTCCGGGACGAAAGAGATCAAGCACTAAAGTTAACGCCTATGGGGCACGGCCCGCCCTACCAAGAGGAATTTTCCCAATCGTAGAGTGGGCCGTGCCCCGGCTATGGCCATGACCGCGGGGTCATGTTAAATCCTCGGGGTCGAATCCGTGTTTATCACCTGGCTTCATGCAGAATCGCGCCGTCGGGTCCCAGTAGCTGAATTTTCAGCGGCATACGGCCCAAAGCGTGTGTGGAGCAGCTCAAGCAGGGATCGAACGCCCTGATTACAGCCTCCACTCTATTGAGGGCGCCTTCCGAGATCTTGTCCCCATGGACGAAACGCTTAGCCACTTGCAAGACTCCTCGGTTCATCGCCAGGTTGTTGTTTCCTGTGGCCACAATCATATTGGCCCATGTTATGAGGCCCTCTTCGTCAACCTTGTAGTGATGAATCAAAGTGCCTCGCGGGGCCTCGACAACTCCCACCCCTTCATAGTGGTTCGGTTGAGCATGCGCACGTACGTGCGTGCTCAGGATGTCCGGATCGTTTAGAAGCTTCTCCATGGTTTCGATGGAGTAAAGGATTTCGATGAGCCTCGCGTAATGATTGTAAAAGGAACTCATCACCGGGCCTCTCTCAAGCCTGGTGAACTCGGCCCATTCCTGGTCCGATTTGGTCAGTCCGCAACCGTTACAGACATTCAAGCGAGCCGCGGGTCCGACTCTGTATATGCCGTCCGGATAGCCGAGCGGTTTGTAGTAGGGAGACTTCAAGTAAGAGAAATCCTCCACGGCCTCGCCAATATAGTCCTGATACTTTGCCGGATCCACTCCGTCGGCCAGGAACCTTCCCTTGGCATCCATGAACCGAAGCGTTCCGTCAAGATGTTCCAAGTTTCCTTCCTGATTGACCAGACCCATGAAGTTCGTGGGAAAGTTGGCAAAGGTGCGAATCTCCTCCCGGTAGTTCTCCAGTGCGGCCTTGAACCACGTCAATGTCCGGCTGGTAATCTCATACGCTTCGGGGAGCAGATCCATCATCATGTTCCGGTTGTCCTCGCTCAGGGGCTTGTTCACCCCTCCAGGCACAACCCACGCGGGATGGATGCGCTTGCCTGCAAACAACTCGATGATCTGCTGCCCTATTTGGCGAAGCCTGACGCCGTCCAACGCGATATCCCGATTGGCCTCCAGCAACCCCAGGACGTTGCGCTTGGCCGGGTCTGAATCCATCCCCAACAGCAAGTCGGGCGCGGACAGGTGGAAAAAGCTCAATGCGTGGGATTGGATGTACTCTCCGCAGTTTAGCAGGCGCCGCAGTTTAACGGCGGGTTCCGGGATTCGAACGCCCAGAATCGCGTCACATGCCTTGGCTGAGGCTATGGAGTGGCTTATGGGACAGATGCCGCAAATCCTCTCCACCAGCGATGGCATTTCATAAAAAGGGCGGCCTTCACAGAACTTTTCGAAGCCCCTGAACTGAGTGACGTGGAACTGGGCGTCGGTGACCTCGCCCCTATCATCGAGACTTATGGTTATTTTCCCATGCCCTTCTATTCGGGTAATGGGCTCTATTTCTATGTGCTGAGCCATGAAAACACCTCCCACACTGCCTTATGCTCCAAAACGGGTCTTTCCGGTAAGGTCTGGAATACGCCCCTCCAGAAGCTCGCTCAAGGCCAAGAGAATTGCTTCGGACGGAGGCGGACAGCCGGGCAAGAATACGTCCACGTTGACGAATTCATGGACCGGCCTGGCACCCTTGAGCAGCTTTGGAACCCCAACATGGGGACTCCCCGGATTGTGCGAAGCGTTTTCCACGTAGCCTCGTTTAAGAATATCGTCGATCTTGAACTGATTGCGCATGCCGGGCACGTTGGCTGTGACCGCGCAATCACCGAAAGAAACTACAAGGTATGACCTGTTGCGAATGAGCCGTATCTTCTTCTCGTCGTCTTCGCTGCTGACCGCTCCTTCCACAAGCGTCACGTCCACTCCTTCGGGAAACTCTTTGAAGTCTACGAGCGGCCCGTAGACCAGATCGAACATCGGGGCCACATCGGCAATCTTCTGGTCTATATCCAGGAAAGACATGTGGCAGCCGGAGCAGCCGTCCAGCCAGGTGGTGGCTATACGGACCTTCTTTTTGGAAGGCTCGGGTTGCGGTTCCATGGGGGGCGAGGCTTCTTCCACTGTAGCCATTTGTTCCGTTTCCGTTGCGCTCATCTCAGTTCCTCCCTCCTCATCATTTGGAGATATGGCAAGAACTGTTTGCGTTTGGTCATTTCCGCCACGGATTTGCCCTTTTCCGAGAGTGCGCCCGTTGGGCAGACGTGGACGCACTTGCCGCACCCGGTGCAAGTCTGGGATGTCCCCCAAGGCTGATTCAGGTCCGTGATCACGCGTGAGTCAATGCCGCGGCCCATCGCTTCCCATGTCGCAGCTCCCTCAACTTCGTCGCAGACGCGTACGCAGCGCTGGCACAGGATGCAGCGGTTGTGGTCCACTGAAAACCGTTCATGCGTATGATCGACGGAATACCGGGGATAAATATAGTCGTAGTGCACGTGGGTCATTCCCAGTTCCAGGGCCAGTGCTTGCAGTTCGCAATGGCCGTTTGAGACACAGACGGAGCAAACATGGTTCCGCTCCGTGAAGATCAGTTCCAGAATCTTCTTGCGGTACCCCACAACTCGCTCGGAATTGGTGATGACCTCCATGTCCTGCCTTGGGAGAGTCACACAAGCCGGCATTAGTCTGGGAGCGCCCTTGACCTCCACAATGCACAAGCGGCAGGCCCCTCGTTCGGACAAGCCCTCGAGGTGACACAGCGTGGGTATGTTAATGCCGTTCTGACGGGCCACCGTGAGGATGGTCTCATCTTCACGGGCGGTAACATCACGGCCGTCTATTTTGAACATCAACATGCGGACGGGATTGACGTCGGCGCGCGCTTTATCGCTTTTCGTGAACTCGGGCATTTTCATTTCGCCTCCTTGGAGCCGCCCATGCCGCATGCTCCGGCCGGACAGGATTTTTCTTTGATGTGAGCCATGTATTCGTCACGGAAATAGCGGAGCGTGCTCATCACCGGATTGGGGGCGGTCTGGCCCAGTCCGCACAAACTGGTGCTTTTCACCAGATCGCACAGTTCTTCGAGCATTCGGACGTCCGCAGGCTTGCCGTCACCACCGGTGATCTTGGAAAGCAAATTGTGTATTTGAGTAGTCCCGACCCTGCACGGCACACATTTGCCGCAGGATTCGGACATACAGAATTCCATGAAAAACTTTGCCACATCCACCATGCAAGACGAGTCGTCCATGACGATCATTCCGCCGGAACCCATGATCGAGCCCACCTGAGCCAGGGACTCATAGTCCACCGGCATGTCGAGGTGTTGGTGCGGGATGCATCCGCCTGAAGGACCACCGGTCTGGACGGCCTTGAAGTTTCGCCCCTCGGGAATGCCTCCGCCGATGTCAAAGACAATCTCGCGCAGGGAGGTCCCCATAGGTACTTCGATGAGACCTGTATTGTTCACTCGACCGGCAAGCGCAAAGACCTTGGTACCCTTGCTCTTCTCA
>JACRDF010000009.1 GCA_016212925.1 Desulfomonile tiedjei | reverse complement strand
GAAGATCCCGTACAGGGCTGTGACGGTCTTGGTTAGCTGATCCGCGATCACGCGGTTGTCGGTGAGTTTATAAGCCATTGACCTGGCCTGATGCGGCGCAAGGCCTCTCAGAGGATCAACCCCGATGGTGAGGATCTTCTCAGGGGCTTCCCGTGCAAGGGTCTCGATTTCCACTCCGCCTTCCGCACTGGCCATGATTGTCGCCAGGCCGGAAATCCTGTCCAGCACCACGCCGAGGTACAGCTCCTGTCCGATAGGCATGACCTCTTCCACGAGCAAAGCGCTTACGGGCTTTCCTTCCGGGCCGGTCTGGTTGGTGACGAGCCTGCTGCCGAGGATCTCTCCGGCCTTGGAGCGAATATCATCCGACATGGACAGCACCGCTACTCCGCCGGCCTTGCCTCTACCTCCCGAATGCACCTGAGCCTTGAGGACCACCCTTTCGCTCTTCAAACCCCTGGCAGCGAGAAGGGCCTCGAACGGATCGTAACAAAGGCTTCCTCGCGGGATAGACACCCCCTTGGCAGCCAATAACTCTTTCGCCTGATACTCGTGAAGATTCATATACCCCTCGCCATTGACGCATTCTGCACTGCCGTCGCCGCGCGGCTTCAATTTGCCGGTGTATCTGCCTCAACTCATCGCCGATATATTCGGAAGAGGTTTCCAATGACAGCGCAGGTAGACTCTCGTTTTTACCCTTTGCGCGGCTGTTTTGCAAGAAAATTGCTGACAGCCGTGTATCCGGTAAATTCCACGGGGACGCGATTTCTCCCGCCCGTGTTATTGGAGGCGAAGTGGGGCAATCTCTGTTTGTGGCGACGGTGTCGGGTGGGACGGACTTCCAGCTTGTCTATTAAATGACCGGCGGGATGCCGGTCCTACCGCAGAGGACATTGCTTTCCCGCGGGACGCGGGATTACTCTCCGTGCAATAACATGGCCGGCAGAGTGCCCCGCGTATAAGGGAATGGATGCTTGTGCCACGCAATAATCATTTTGAAAAAGAATGAAACGTGATATGTGCTTTGGCCGGGAGACCGCACCGGAACTTGTTGCGGCCTCCCGATTGACGTTCCCAGGGGTGATTCATGAAACGAATAACTTTTGGCGCGACAGTGGTTCTATGCGTCACAGCCATCTCCATTGCCTGTTTCGCGTATGAAGCCCAGCGGCCTTCAAGCCCGGCTGCTGCGGAGCCGGGAGTGAAAGGGCATTTGGGCTGGACACTCCCATTCGCGTCGCAAGCGATGACAGACAACGTAATGCCTCAAAAGCCTGTTGGGGCCAGCGGAGGTCCTAATAGCCGGGCAAAGTTCGACCATATATCGGATGACACGCCTCCGCATCAGGGAATAGCTCCCCAAAAAAGCCAGAAATGACATGTCTGCGAAGATCTTCCATTGAAAAGGTGAAAGCGTGGTGTCGGATCTGATGTGCCTATCCCCATCGCATTTCAAGGGATCGGGAACACAATTATTGCGGCTCGTTCTTTTGGGGTTGCCTGGCCGCTCGCATGACGCTAATATTGGTTGATTATGACTAAAGCACGGATACTCATAGTTGACGATCAAGAAGAAATCCTCGATTCGCTGAGGGCTATCCTGTCGGATGAGGGCCATGACGTCATCACCGCACGGGATGGGCAGGAAGCTTTGCACATAGTGCAGAGCGACTCTCCGGACGTTGTGTTCTTGGACATCTGGATTCCAGGCATAGACGGTTTGCAGACCCTGAAAGCGATAAAGAAAATCAGCCCACAATGCTCCGTCACAATGATGAGCGGACATGGCACCATCGAGACGGCGGTCAAGGCCATCAAGCTTGGCGCGACGGATTACCTGGAAAAGCCCCTAAACCTTGAAGACGTTCTGCATTTGGTCCAAAAAGCGGTTTCATCTCGGTCTCAGACATCGCGGACCGGCGAACGCGAGGGAGCCCTTCCGACCCAACTCCTAGGTAATTCCGAGAAGGTTATCGCTCTCCGCAAGGCCCTGGAGACAGCGGCTCTGGAACCGACCTCAGTGTGGTTGATGGGCGAGAAAGGAACGGGGAAGGAGTTCCTGGCGCGCATCATCCATCATCTGGAAAGAAAAGAACGGTCCAGCCTTGTAAAGATACGCTGCAATGAATTGACCGAAGACAGCATCGAAGAAATCCTGCTGGGAAAAGAAAATGGACCTCATCAGAGCAGGCTCGGTAAGCTGACCCAGGCCGCGGGCGGCACACTACTCCTGATCCGGGTAGATCGCATGGATCCGGCTGTGAGCCGAAAGCTGTCGGAACTTCTCCGCAAATACTTCGAGCGCGATAAATCCGCAAGGCCCCTTCCAGCGCCGCGAATTCGCGTGGTTTCCACATCGGCTTGCGATCCCGATACCCTGGTTCGTGAAGGGACGTTCCCGCAAGAGCTTGCCGGCCTCATCGGACAGAGAGCCATTCGAGTGCCGACCCTACGTGAAAGGGCCGAAGATATACCGCTGTTTGTGGCTCATTTTCTCCAGGAGGCGCGCGAAGAATTCGAACGAGACATCGCGGGCATTGACGAGGAAGCTATGGCCCGGCTTATGGCTTATTCGTGGCCGGGAAACGTAAAGGAATTGAAGATCCTCATCGAGCATGTGGTCATGACAGCACCGGGGCGGAGAATAACGGTTAATGACCTCCTGATCCCTGCCGATCAAGAAGAAGATTCCGGCGAGGCCATCGAATCGGGTTCTCCAAAACCGGCCGATGTTGAAACACCGGGTGTTCGAGCGGGCCCCCACGTTGTCCCGGGCAAAGGTAAACCTGCCTCGGAGGGCCTTGCACCGACGAATGTGTCTGTTGAAGCGCCTCTCAACCATCAAAAAACCCTGAGAGGCCGAGTCGTAATGTACGGTCAGGGGCTTCATTCAGGCATTAAGACAGGACTTACGCTTTCGCCTTTACCGCCTTTCAGCGGGATACTCTTCGGGCACATAACTTCCGCGGGAACCGTTCCTGCATTGCTGCATAACGTTCAATCCACCGAACTTTCAACATCTTTGAGGCACAATGGGTCTTTCGCCAAGACCATTGAACACCTCATGGCTGTCTTCCACGTGTACGGTTTGACCAATGTGCTCGTGAAGATTTCCGGTGAAGTGCCTATTATGGATGGTTCGGCGGTGGAGTTTTGCCGCCTCGTGGAGAGCGCCGAGATCATTGTCCAGGACGAACCGGTGGAGGCAGTGGAGATCACAGAGTCCTTCGAGTTGCCTCTTCCGTCCGGCAGCGCCAAAAGCATGCGCGTGGAGCCCTCGGACCGACTGGAAGTGGAGTATTACCTGGATTATCCGCCCCCTGTCGGTAGTATGCACATGATATTTCAGTGCAACGGCCCGGATGAATTTAAAGACCAAATTGCTCCGGCAAGGACCTTCGGGTTTGTCAAGGACATGAGAATGATGGACGAGATGGGCCTAGCCGGTGGAGGCAGGCTTTCTAACGTTGTCCTGCTGGACGAGGAAAAGGTCGTCAATCCCCCCCTGCGATTCGAAGATGAATTTGTCCGTCACAAGATCCTCGACATCATTGGTGACTTCTACCTCCTTGGCCGCCCTTTCATTGGCAAGATTATTGCCAGACAGACCGGCCACACCGAAAACATCGCCATGCTCAGATTGATCAACGAGAAGATGAAAATTTTGTAAGAAGGGCATACAAAAGAGGGGGCATGGCTCTGCACGAGTAGTGGAGGCATGAAAGGCCTTTGTTAAGTGACCGATTTCGTAACTTCTTTTGGTGCCACGGATGAGCCTGCGGCACATCAGTGGCACCAAGAACCGTTTCGAAGTGTCTTCCAGTTGTGCGCCGAAGAAGGTTGGCCCGACCTCTATGATGAATACCGATGAGCTGTAGACCCACTTGTGTGTCTTTGCGGTCAGGAATTTCCTATTTACCTCGCTTCATCTCCACCCCGTCGCAGCGGTTTTCGTGTCGGGTCCAAGAAGATCCAGAAGCAGTACACGGTGAGGGCAAGGGAAGCTATCGCGACCATGAGATTGTTGGCTTCAAGCTCAACGAACTGAAGAAGTTCCGCAGGGATGTCCCCAAGAGCGTACATGAAGTAAAACAGGTCCCACGAGTTCCATAGAGACCACCCCCCCAGCAAGAACAACAGAATTGAAAAATAAAGATTCCCCCATTTCCTGCCCGTCAGGCTTCTCTGTGACCAAAAGTAGGCCCGAATGGCCTGCACGACCAGGTACGGAGCGACAAACCTGAACCATAGATGCGGTATGGCCCCGCCCGACACGGTTAGACCATGAAGGATCTCCCGAGAGAACAGGATACGGCTGAGGTTCGATGAATCACTGAGAACGAGCAGACCGACTACCGCCGCGGGGAATATGGCCAGCGACCCGATCAGGATTAGGATTTCGACTAAAATTGTCCACCACATGACCGGATTATAGCATCCAGTTGATTGTCTGGCCCTCCAAATCGTGGTCGCACGAGTCGAAATTTTTTGTTAATGGCCTCAGCAAGCACCCGGCTTTTTTGTTTGGGGATTGAAGCACAATAGTGTAGTAATATGCAATTCGGGTTGGCCCGGGCCAAAAGTATGAGGGCTTCACGCGTGGCCCTGACCCGGCAAAACCCGCGTCACCATTAGAAACAGTGGAAAACAAATAGAGGGTACGGCTTTTCTGCACTCAACGGGGGAGACAGGCTTTTGCAGCGGACTCGGATTCCAGCCGGCCGGTGGACCGATATCGGCACGGAATCCTATCCGGATCGGGTGCAACCACGCCTTCCTTATCAAGACGAAGGAGCGTTCTCATGGAAAAGATCTGGCTAAAGTCTTATGCCGCGGGAGTTCCCGCAGAGGTCGAATTCGAAAAGATCAGTCTCGCTGACGCCCTTGCTCGATCGGCAAGACAATTCCCGGAGAGACCTGCCCTCCTATTTCAGGGTACCAATATCACCTTTCAAAAGCTGGACGACATGGTTTCCAGGTTTGCATCGGCCCTGATCTCGCTGGGTGTGAAACCGGGGGACACAGTAGCGGTGCTTCTGCCGAACCTGGTTCAGATGGTGGTTGCCATTTACGGCGCAATGAGGGCGGGAGCGGTGGTTGCTTTAAACAACCCGCTCTATACGGACCGGGAATTGGAACACCAGTACAACGACTCAGGTTCAACGCTCCTGGTGTCCTTGGACGTTCTGGTCCCAAGGATGATCAACTTGAGGCAGAAGACTAAAATCAAAAAGATCATCTCGTGCCACATTCGTGATTTTCTTCCATTTCCGCTCAAGCAGCTTTTCCCGTTCGTCAAGAAAAGCATGCACCTGAAAACCCCGGCAGCGCCGGACGTTCTTGAATTTATGGATCTGATAAAAAAATATGAACCGCTCAAAGACCACCACAAGCCTGACTGGGAGGACACAGCCGTGCTGCTCTATACCGGTGGAACCACCGGGGTATCCAAGGGGGTGCAGTTAACAAACGGCAATTTGTCCAGCAATGTCCAGCAATGCCGGGTTTGGTTCCAAGACTTCGACACCGGTAATGAAATTGTGGTCGGTTGTCTGCCGTTCTTTCATTCCTTCGGAATGACGTCGGCAATGAACACGGCAATATTTTACGGTTATGCGGACATCCTTATCCCGAAGCCGGAGCCCAAACCGATCTTGGAAGCCATACACAAATACAAAGCCACGTTCATGCCCGCGGTCCCGACCTTGTACAACGGGCTAATCAATTTCCCCGATCTCAAGAAGTATGACCTTACCTCTCTGAAGGGGTGTTTTTCAGGCGGCGCACCCATGCCGATGGAAACGATGCGCAAATTCGAGGAACTCACGGGGAGCCAGATCTGCGAGGGGTACGGCCTTACCGAGACCTCTCCGGTTACGCATATCAATCCCTACGGAGCCAAAACAAAATTGGGCACCATCGGTTTGCCTGTCCCCAACACCGACGCAAAGATCGTGGATGTGGAAGACTATAACAAGGAAATCACCGAGCCGGGGCAACCCGGCGAGATCTGCCTCAAAGGGCCTCAGATCATGAAGGGATACATAAACAGGCCTGACGAGACCGCTCTCACACTAAAAGATGGCTGGCTACTGACAGGCGACATAGCAATCGTGGACGAAGAAGGTTACTTCAGCATTGTGGACCGGAAAAAGGACATGATTATTTCAGGCGGATTCAACATTTACCCGCGTGATGTCGATGAAGTGCTCTTCTCTCACCCCAAGATCCTTGAGGCCTGCGTCATAGGCGTGCCGGACGCTTATTCCGGAGAAAGGATCAAAGCTTACGTGGTGCTCAAGGAGGGAGAGACGGCTACGGACGAGGAAATAATAGAGTACTGCAAGCAAAACCTGGTGAAATACAAGGTGCCTAAATTCGTGGAGTTCGTCAAAGAACTGCCGAAAAGCGCGGTGGGCAAAATCCTGCGAAAAGAACTCCGCAAAATGGACCAGGAGAAGGCATAGAAGCCGGCTGCAAACTGAAAAACGGGGTTGTCCGGGGAACCCAATCTACCAAGAGAGGGTTCCCCGCCCCGTTCGTAAAGATCCATGTGCAGAGCACGTGGGTTTCTAGTCCGAGCTAAAAAGCGACACTGCCTTTGCCGCCCCAAATCCAGTTTCTTCTATCGAACTTGATGTCAGCTTGCACGTTGGTTCCGTCCACGGTGAAGTCACGAGTACGATCCGTGTGGAGCCAGTCGAACTTCACAAATGCCCCCAAACTCAAAGTATTCATCCTCATGGCAGCTTCAACCAGGGCCTCAAGAAAGTACCCGGACTTATATTTGGTCGCACCCGAGAATAATCTTGTGCTCGCTGCGTCAGTCGGGGTCGCAGTCTCCCGGAACTCAACGTCGCTGGGGAGAGCGGGGAACCCTATTACAGCGGCTCTGAGGCTCGTAGTGCAGCTGGGCTCGCAATTTATCTCGAGACCAAAGAACGGTATATAGGCGTTTGTTGTAAGCTTGGCATCGTCGGACGCGGTGGTGAATAGCAGTTGGTCCGCGGGATCGTCGAACCTGACTACAAACGAGGACCATCGGAATCCCCCAAGCGCAGCGGCAAATGGGGTCAGACGGAGACTCAGGCCCCCGTTCAGTTCCCACCACTGGACATCGGTTTGCCATTCCCGCCTGGCAGTGCCGGTTATTAGCCCATATGACTGCACGGCTTTGGTTTGCACGGGGAAAAGGTGGGCTCCGGTGAAGAATAGGCCACAATTTTGGGACACGGCAACGGGCAGTGCAAGTTCCAACCAGACACCCTGCAGATCAAAATCATTTCTCGTTGACGTTATCCCGGCCCCGCCTGCGTTGTTGAGCTGAATATCGATGCCGGCGCCCTTGTCCTTGAACAAGTATCCGACGTAAACAGCAGGCTCTGCCATGGTGCTAGGCATGCACATCGGCGGAGGGCAACCGTACGGGTTATAACCCGGGAACGGCGAACACCCTGCGTTCATGTTCGGAAAACAGGGTGCCGGATTAGCCGGCTTGCATTTCGTAGGAGGCGGTGGAGCACACATGGAACCGGTACAGCCTCCTCCGAACGGTGGAGGCGCCATACCCATGGAGCCGGGGTAGCCCCCTCCGGGCGGTGGAGGCGCCATACCCATTGAACCCGGATAGCCTCCTCCAGGTCCCCACGGCATCTGCTGAGCCGAAACTCCGGTGATTGAAAACGCTAAAATAAAAGACGCGATCAAGATTCCTCGGACTGAAATCGTTCTCATGGCGACAGCCCTTCCTTGTAGGTCTACACCATAAAGTGGTGTGATTTCCAGATTTTATTCTTAGTACATCAATTATATCATAACTCAGTTCACATATGCAAGATAAATCAAAGGAAAATCAGTCTGAGGTGGGTGCATAGAGTCGAACTGATTGGGGAAAAGGCCTGTAGGACTAGATAAAATGGGGGACAGGATGGTCGGCTGGAGTCAAACCATGAAATCAATCTTCATGAAATATGACTAACTGAGGTAATACAGGGAATAAGTGGTACGGCTTTGGCAAGGCCCTTCTTGGGATTAGCTTGAGCCTTTTTGGCGCTCCTCTCCTGGGGCGTTTTCTTTTTTCCCTGCCCCCGCCGCCGAACCACCCGTGGCATCCGCCAAGCTCACTGCGACAGCAAGCTTCCGACTAGGCACAAAGCTGTGAACTCAACCGAACAGCACTGGCAAGGGAATCTGAAGCACCGCTGCCGGGCCTTCAGGAATCGTTCTGGGCTTCACTCTTGCCTTTGAGGCGGACCATCAACCAGTCTTGCGTTCGATCCTTTCCAAAATGCACGAGGACCGGAGCTTGGTCCTTTGTGAGGTTTGACAGTCCTGTTTCAATCACGGTGCTTTTGTTATCTCCCATAGTCCACGCGACGCGCTGGGTCTTCTTGTCCACTGCGCCATGAACCGGCAGGGTGGCATCCGTAATCGTGTTGTAAAAATTGCCACGTATGACGCCCTGATGGTTAACCGCCAATTGGAAAATCATCGTGGGATCTGTCTGTTGGCCCTGTACCATCCCGAACACTCCAAGGGACAACCACTCGGCCTGATCATCCTGTTTTGGGTCGCCGGAAGCTGCAAGTGAGCCTGCCTGATCATAGTACTGAGCATCAGATCCGACGGGCTGGCCTTCTACGTACACGTTGCCGCCCTGGTACAGCACCGTGCTACCGTAATCGTAGTCCTCCGGCGTGGAATCGCAGCCTACCCAGTCCGCTGCGCTGCTCCAGTCCGCAGGAGTCCAAGCCGACGCCCCAATGGCTGCTGCGCCCCAAGCCGCGGCGTGCGTTCCAAACCAGGAAGGCGTAAACAAGGAGTGTCGATAAAAAGTGTTTCTCACATCAAAGCCTTGCAAGGCACGTACGTCAGGGGGCATGTAACGGACATGGGTTCCCCTTATCAACGCAGCGGAACCTCCCAGGGGGCCTTCCACGCGTGCCGCTCCCACTCGGGTCCCTCCAAAGCCTGCAACATGGCTGAGTCCCGCGTCACTTGGCATTCCGAGGAACCTGTCCAACTGAGTTCGAGATGCCCCTGCCGTATCACCAATCCTACCAGTGTCCAATCCGCCGCGTTGACCCCATCTGTCACCGGAAAATCTTCTCTGTTCCTCGGGGTGATACGCTTGGCCCCGCCACCGGTCCGCGTCGCGGGCCCGGAAATCGTCAGCGCCCCGGTCCCTGAAGCCCCCAACGCCACCTGCATCAAAGCTGCGGTCGCGAAATCCTCCTCCGGCTCCTCCGAAACCACCAAAATCTCCTCCTCTGAAGCCGCCGAAGTCCCCTCCCCCGAAGCCGCCACCTCTGAAGCCTCCTCCTCCAAAGCCTCCGCCCCTGAATCCTCCAAAACCGCGTGCCGAGGCGTCGCTCAGAGGGACGGACGCAAACAGCAATGCCGCCACCAATAGTCCTAGTATTCTGATCATGGTTGACCTCATCGTTAAGGCTTTGTTGTCCCAACGTCTTTGGATTGCGCGTTGTTACAAGAGACGATCATCTCTCACTTAGATTTTCTCTTCAGCACGAGCACTTCAGAATCAGTCAAGCCTCGTCCGGCGACCCTTCGATTTACGGATTGCCAGGTAAAACGTTCTCCATCCATTTTGGAGACAATGTCTGTCGAGGTGGTAGACGAACCATCGGGCATAACTCCTTGCGATTCGACGATCCACCCGTTCTTGAGGAGTTTCCACATCCCTCGCCCGTATCCTCCACTGGAGTCGAAGCTCCAGGAAGCCACCTCGCCGGAGGCAGGATCTCGCCCTATGATTTGAATCCCTGACCTGGCGACCACGTCTTTGTCTCGGGCTACGTACGAAAGCTCGATGAATCTTTTGTCTGCAACCCATCTGAAAGTGAAGTCCAGATTCTTCGTGCCCTTCTCCGCGGTCCAGTCTCCGATCAACCAATCAAGATCCGCGAAGTCCGGACGTACCGAAAGCAACGGAGAAGCGTACTCGCGCACGCTGGAGATAAGCCACCTGTCGCCCTCCTTGAGAAGAAGAGCCTTATAGTGGCCTTTGGATATTAGTCCGCCGTCCGCGTTCTTGAGAACCGATGTTCCCTCCTCAACAGCAGCCTTTCCCCCAAGGATCTTTGCAGACGAAACGGTGTTCTCCATTTTTAGGCCCGGGTTCGCTGAGAAAAAAGTGGTGTATTCCTTTTCCATGGCTTCCCGCCCTTGGATTACCCGACCGGCCTCGTTGACGTATTCGCAGTCAGTGGTCCAAAGGGCGCTGATCCGTTTGGCATCTCCCTTATTGAAGGCATCTACAAAAGCCTCAGCGGACGCGCGAACGGCTTTTTCATCCACAGTTTGGGCGCTTTGCGTTTGATCCGCAGGAAGGACCTTGCCCGCGCCCTGTTTGTCCTCTGCCGCGAAGCCCTCCACAAGGCCCATCATCGCAATTAGCAGGATCACCAAGATTGTATTTCTCATCCAACCCCTTCCTTTCCTTGTGTGCCCGCCGACTGCGGGGTGGCCGACGCTTCTGCAGTAAACTTTCAGCCTGCGAGCCTACTTGTCTGTACGGATGCGGACATCCCGCTGCGGGAAAGGCATCACAATTCCTTGTTTCCGGAACTCCTCATTAATAGCCCGGTTTAACTGATTAGTTGCTCGATTTCGGAATTCCGGCTGGACGATCCAGACCAGCAATTCAAACTCTATGGATGAATCACCAAATCGCATAAGCCTCACTGACGGAGCCGGATCGAAAACCACGTACTCACATTTCTTGCATGCGGCGAGCACTGCTTCGTCCACCTGTTGCACGGACGATCCATAGGCTGTTCCGAACGGCACGTGGATCCGAGCCTCCGAAACAGGAGCGCTCTCGTTGACTATTTTCATGTTGACAACATTCGAATTTGGAATGGAAACTAGTATTCCGTCTCTCGTCCTGATTCGGGTGCTGCGAATACCTATTTCAGTAACGGTGCCAATGTCTCCGTCACCGACAACAATAAAATCCCCCAATTTGAAGGGCTGATCCAATAGAATTATGACAGTGCCTATGAGATTCGACAGGGCCTCTCGTCCGGCCAAGGCCACGGCCAGCCCGCCTACTCCCAAGCCGGCGACCAGAGAGTAGGTGGGCAAGCTTAAGCGAGCGCCCAGATTCACAGCCACGCCGGCAACAATGACAACGGTGACTACATCGAAGCCGAATCGCGTGAGTTGCGCATGCATTCCGCCTGGTTCCAGCCTGCCCAACGCGATCACGACCGCGGCAGATCGATGGAGGATGGCGCCGATGAGCCATATGGTGCCTACGTAAGAGATCAGCAAGAACCCTACAGCCACCACCCTGTACACTTCGGCATCCCGAAAGTGCAGACCGTATATGACAAACCGAAGACCCGGCTGCGCAAACAGGATCAGCAGGATTGGCAGGATGAGGCCGCCTAACGTGCGTTTAAGGCTTGACTGAAGTCTTGCGTCGAGAACGCCGAGCATCCCGCAGCCAACTCTGTGGATAAACCACATTGCAGCGACCCCAATTATGAAATACAGCAACAGTCCCATCCATTGCCACAAGGCCTGGCCGTGAATTTCGCTCTTGCTCCATTGGGGGAGCCGGTCCATAAGCCCCTTGGGGATGATCGGTCCAGCCGAGGATGCGAGTTGAGCGAGAAGGGCTCCCTGTGCTCCTGGTTTGTAAGGAAGGTTCTTGACTTTGTTGTAGAATTCTTCCGACCTCTTGACCGTGTCGGGTGTGAAGAGGAATCGCTCACCACCATATTCGTCTTTGACGGCTGAAATGGCTATCTCCGTATAGGGGAGTGACCAAATCGTCAGCTTGTCGGTCTCAACGGCCTTGGCGTCAGGAATCTGATCAGAGGGCGGTATTTCTATCCGATCGAGGGTTTCTTTGAGGTAAAGGGCGGTATAAAACCCTATGATGCTCCTGATGGCCGACGGTTGCTTCTCAAGATTCAAGCACCGGTTGGTTCTCTCAAGAGAAGCAACGGTCTGGTCTTTGTGACCGGCCTTGAAGGTTGCCACCGCCCGGTTCATTTCATTCAAAAATGTGTTGAGCGTTGCTCTCGGGCTTGATGTGTCCGGCGGCGCCAATGGATGTAGGTTCTGGGCTGCCGCGACGGTGTTTCCGCAAATCCACAGCAACAGAATACACAGGACTGTCATCGAAGAACGAGGAGCGCAACCGATTTCATGCCTCGTAAACCGAGCCCACTTGTTAGTTCGTACGCATGGCCGTAAGTCACTGTTTTCTTCCATGGTGTGTGTGATATTCCGTATTGCTGCAGGGCTTGAACGGCCCCGTGGAACACGAGACCCATTCCCGTGGAAGCCACTCCAGGTCGAGGCGACAAACGTCCATCTTATTGAGCTTTGCTTCGATTTTTTCATGGCCTCGGCCCCACAATCCGCTGCCTCCTAAACCACGCCCTTGCGAGAAGGAGCGTCAAGACAGCGTGCACCACGACCGCCGGCCACAACAGCGGCCCGGCCCATTCGCCACGGATGGCGACGTAAGCTAGATAGGCCGTGGCCAGGGCGCTGTAGGTCAACATGCCGAGCAATGCCAATCCAGGCAAGCAAGCGATACCTAACGCAATGAGGGCGATGCCGGCCACACGAGCTACCGGAATCGAATCTCCGGTGAACTCGGCGCCGACTAATAGCCGCCCGACGAGCGCCGGCACAACCAGCAGCGCCAGACCCGTTGTCGCTTCGACCACAGCAGCGAGAGTCAGCAGCATGTTTATTCGTCGGACCATGTTCAGTTTCGCTACCGGGCGGCAGCCTCAGTGGCCTGTTTGTGTTCCGTTTCGGCGTGCTGCGCCGGTTCGAGTTTGAAGGTCAGCTTGTTGATCTTGCCCGTAAACTTGAATGGGACATCGTAGCGATACTCCAGCATCGCGACCCCGGTACGGGTGTCCTGACCAATGTCGAAGGTTTCGTCCTCCGGGAACGTGATCGGGGTGGTATGTTCCAGGGAATTCCGGGCCACTTCCTGACCGTCCACGTACAGCACGCCAGTACCCCCCTTGCCCAGACCCGGGCCGGCGGACTTGAAGTCGAAGACAATGGTGTGCTTGCCCGACTTCAACTCAGGCCCCTCCCATGTCGTGCGCTTAAGGTCGAGCAGGTTATAGAGGAACACGACCTTGCCACGGCCGACTCCAAACTCGCCCTTGCTCAGGAACAGGCCGTAACCGCCGAAGCGTCCGCCGTCGGTGACGATCATGCCTTCCGCTCCACCTTCAGGAATTTCGACTTCGGCAGTAATGGTGTACGGCTTGTTCAGGATGTTCGGTGCGCCACTGTTGGGGACGCCGGTCAGTTCTCCCGAATAGGTGAAGACCGTTCTTCCCGCCGTGAGGTTCGGCCGCGGCGTATTCCAGCGAGCGAGCGACGAGTTATCGAGCGGGAGCACGTCGTACTTCTGGGCCTCCAGATGGAAGATGGCCTGCATCTGCTTGAGCTTCTCCGGCATCTTGGCGGCCAGGTCGTTGAACTGGGTGGGGTCCTCCTGGACGTTGTAGAGTTCCCACTTGTACCCGGTTATCACGTCCGGCGGCGTCCCGGTGCTGAGTTCCCAGGGAAGGTTCGCCGGTGTCGTGCACGCCACCCAGCCGTCGTGGTAGATGGCTCGATTGCCGAGCATCTCGAAGTATTGCGTGGTGTGCCGAGTCGGTACGTCGGTGTTCGCCTTGTCCCAGGTGTAGACCATGCTCACACCTTCGACGGGGCGCTGCTTGATGCCGTTGATCGTATCGGGGGCCGCGATGCCGGTCGATTCGAGGATGGTCGGCACGATGTCGATGACGTGGTGGAACTGGCGGCGAATGCCGCCCACGTCGTTGATGTGGCCGGGCCAGGACACGGCCATGCCCTGGGCGGTCCCACCGTAGTGCGACGCCACCTGTTTCATCCACTTGAACGGCGTGCTCATCGCCCACGCCCAACCTGCTGCAAAGTGCGGAAAAGTCCGTTCCGAGCCCCAGAACTCATACCAGAGAAACTGGTCCTTGACCGGCACGGCAACGCCATTGAAGGTGGTGAACTCATTCGGCGTGCCGTTGAGCATGCCTTCAGGGCTCGCGCCGTTGTCACCGCTGATGTAGATGATCAGGGTATTGTTGAGTTCGCCCAGGTCTTCGACAGCCTGGATGACCCGGCCGATCTCGTGGTCGGTGTACGCGAGGTACGCTCCGTACACGTCGGCCTGCTTGATGAAGAGCTTCTTCTCCTCCCAACTGAGAGAATCCCACTCCGGCAGTTCCTTCGGCCACGGCGTCAGCTTCGCGTTCTCGGGCATGATGCCCAGCCGTTTCTGGTTGGCGAAGATGGTCTCGCGGAGCTTATTCCAACCCTGATCGAAGAGGTGCAAGTCGCTGATCTTCTTGATCCACTCCAGCGTCGGATGATGCGGCGCGTGCGTTCCGCCCGGCACATAGTAGACAAAGAACGGTTTGTCCGGCGCGATCTCCTTCAACTGCTTCATATACTGAATCGCCTCGTCGGCCATGGCCGTGGTCAGGTTCCAACGGGGGCTGCCCTGAAAGGGGTAGATGGCCGTCGTGTTTCGGAACAGGTTCGGTTGCCACTGGCTGGCGTCGCCGCCGACGAAGCCGTAGAAATACTCGAAGCCCAAGCCGTTCGGCCACTGATCGAACGGCCCTGCCTGGGTTGCCTGATAAAACGGTGTGTTGTGGTTCTTGCCGAACCACGAGGTTGCGTACCCGTTCTCCTTCAGGATGGTGCCGATGGTGCCGTTGTCCTTCCGGATGATCGAGTCGTACCCCGGGAACCCCGTCGCAACTTCGCCTACGACTCCGAAGCCGGCCACGTGATGGTTGCGTCCCGTGATAATCGCCGCCCGCGTCGGTGAGCACAGTGACGTGGAGTGGAAGTTCGTGTACCTCAGGCCGTTCTTCGCTATGCGATCCAGGGCCGGAGTCGGGACGACGCCGCCGAACGTGCCCGGTGCTCCGAAGCCGACATCGTCCGTCATGATGAGCAGCACGTTTGGTGCGCCCTTCGGCGGCACGATGCGCGGCGCCCACCAGGCCTTCGACTCCGACGCCTTGTCCTTGATCACCCCGCCGAATTTCGGGTCTGGTGGCGGAAGCTGCTTTCCGTCAATGGTTGTCGTGGCATCGGGCGCACCCAACGTCCCGGTGACCTGCTGGGCTATTACAGGAAGAGTCCCGGGCATGATTGCTAGGGCGAGTACCAAGACCGCCCATATTGCCGCTTTTCCCTTCATCTTGTGCTTGCTCCTTTCTTTAACCCCCGAGCAACCGAAGCGCAGCGCCTTCGATGCCTTGTGTGATCCTGCGATTCTTCGGGATGTACGCCGGCACTCCCGTGCCGAGTTGCCCCCGGATTTGCATTTCGGTCGACTCGCTCCCGCTGCTGTTGCCCTGGCCTCCTTCTCGAAGAGTTCTTTACCTCTTCGGCGGTTAGCTTGCGCGGCTTGATCTTGATTGCCAGTTTCGCTAGCTTGCCGGGGAACCTGGACTGCATCCGGCAGGCTTTGTTGTCCACCTGCTTGCCGGGGGCAGCGTGCGCTCCAACGCCTGCCAGGCGACCTCCTGCCGCGCCCGCTAATGGAATCATCCGGGATTTAGCTGCGTTGCGTGCGAGCGAACCTGCACACCAACGGCTTCCCTGATCCCCTACTGGCCGCCCGTTACGCTCGGGAGCGCCTGCACCTTCACAACCGGCGGCGGATTCCATTTGCCGACCAGAACTTCCGGCTTCGGCGCGTACAGGCGCATGGTTAAGTTGAAAGGCCCTTTCGGCGCGGGGAGCCAGTTCCACTCCTTGTCCTTGCCAGGGCTCTCAGTCTGGAAATAGAGGTCGAGCGAACCGTCCGGGTTGTACTTGAACGGCATCCAACTGCTGACAGCGAAGCGATTGAGGCTGTTCGCCACCTGAAAACCCTGCGAGTCATATAGCGTGATCGACCAGAAGGCCCCCACGGGCGGCATGGCGCTTTTGTCGAAGTGAACGGTGTACTTATTCGCGCCATCAAGCGGCTTGCCTGTCTCGTCCACGAGGTTCAACGGATAAATCGCATCTTCGGGCAAGTTAGCGCCGAGGCCTTGTTGCGAGACGATGGCGCGCTTTAGATAGTAGTTGCCGTACACGCCCATCGTGTCAGTATTCATGGTCCAGCCGTTCACGACCCTCGCGAGGGTGAGGACCTTCCACTCCATCAGCTTCTGAGCCCGCTCCGGCACACTTTCGAGACCCTTTTTGACAGCGGAGTCCACCTTTTCTATGTCGAAACTCTTGCCAGGTTCAATGCCGATCCGCTTCATCAGCGCGATGATCGGCTCATCGGTGATGTGCGGCGGGTGCAGTTTGAGCAGCTCGGCTGCGTACGCAAAGAACTTGCCGGCAGGCATTGTGTCAACCTGGATCTTCGGCGGCGTCTTCATGTCTACCGTGGGATCGATCTTGACTTGAACCGGTTCAGCGGCTTTGCCGAACTGTGAAAGCGGAGTGACCTTGAAGCCGGCTTGGACCTTGTGAACCGCGTCGTAGTCTTTTGGGCCGTCTGTCTTGGTGCGGCCTATGATCCAGACATAGGGCGTCGGAGCATCAATACGCTGGGTGTCTTTCGGGAGTCTGAACTCTTCAATGAACCGTTCTTTCAAGTCCGGCCGCCAGCCGGGAGGAACGATGATAAAATTGCCCGCGTTCGTGCCGGTTGTGCGCCATCCCGGCGACGCGAACACGTCCGTCCACATGTCCATCATCGGAATCAGATAGTAGCGGCCGGCCGTGTCGGGGACTGACACAATCACCGGCTCCTTGGTGAGATCGAGCCACGCAGACGAATAGAGAGTGTCGAAGTTGGGTCGGACGACTACCTTCATGTCAGCGGTCGGAAATGCCGGCACATTGTTGAACTGGTTCATCGGGCCACCGATGGGACTCTTGCCCGGCTCGACGTTGGTGAGCTGTTTTCGAGTCACATCCATTGTAATGAGCGAATAGAAATAGACGTAGGCCTGGACGCCGATGGCGTGCGCCTCTTCCTCGCTGACCTTGGGGGCTTGCTGGGCGGTGACCGGGTGGACTGCCATCAGAGTTACTAGAATAAAGGCCAACACTGTAATTACACTGATCTTCGTCTTCATATGGTGAGTTCCCTTCCAATTTGGGTAGTGGGTCAGTTTGAATTTTTCCATCTCTAGCGAAAACAACTCATTTCGTCACCTCGTTGAAAAACGGGGTCCAGTGTGTTTTTCCTAGATTCCGGCCCCGGTTTTCACCGGGGTAAACTTGGGGATCGCCGGAATGACGGTGGGGCTGTGTCCATCGAATCCGAGATTTCCAACTGACCCACTACCGTAAACCTGATCGGCCGGCCCTGTCGAGGCCGGCCGACAGTGTTGCAAGACTAATGAGGTCCGGGCTGTACACGATGCAGCGGCTTGCCGTCGAGCGCTTCCGCTTGCGCATTCTCAAGCTTCTTGATCTCTTCGGGCGGCAACTCCGGCCGGTCCACCTTGATCGTCAGCTTGTTGAGCTTGGCGGTCAGCGGGAACGGAGGTTTGTAGTCCGCGTCGTTCACACCGGTCAGCGTGTCGGAGCCGATGTCGAAGCTCTCGTCCCATTGCAGGATCATCGGCAACGTGCGCGGCAGGGTAATGGTCTGAACTTCCTTGCCGTCCACCTTGAGCGTGCCGGTACCGGAACGGCCGAGGCCGCTTAGGTTGTTGAAGGCCAGCGTGCCCACGCCGAGGCCGTCATACTTGAAGTCGAATTCAATCGTGTGTTTGCCGGGAGTGAGTTCCGGTCCTTCCCACCTGATGCGCTTCAAGTCTATGAGGTTCCAGAGAAATACCGGCTTGCTCTTGAGGAGGTAGAAGCCGTAACCGGCAAACCGCCCTCCCGACGTCAAGATCATGCCTTCTGCGCCGCCTGTCGTCACTTCAATGTCCGCCGTGATCGTGTACGAGCTGTTGAGCAGGAACGGCGAATCGCCCTGCGGTAGGCCTACCATAGGTTTGGTGTAAACAAACTCGGTGCGACCCGCGGTGATGTTCGGCCGCGGGGCCACGATACGGCCCGCGACCGAGGCGTCCAGCGGGAAGACCTGATACTTCTTGGCTTCCTCGATGAACATCTTCTTCATCTCTTTCACTTTGTCCGGATGCTTGTCAGCGAGGTTCTGAGACTGACTGAAGTCCTTGTTCAGGTCGTAAAGTTCGAGAACCTGATTGTTGAGCGGATCGGGATTGGCTGCTCCGAAGGCCTCCCACGGCGCGCGGTTCACTTTGGTGCTCAACAGCCAGCCCTCGTGATAAAGGGCCCACTGGCCCATCATCTCGAAATACTGAGTCTTGTGCCGGGACGGTTCCTTGGCGTTCTTGGAATCGAAGGTGTAGGCGAAGCTCGTGCCCTCGATCGGCGCCTGCTTGATGCCGTCCACATACTCGGGGGCGGGGATGCCGCTGACATCCAGGATAGTCGGCACGATATCGATGACGTGGGAGAACTGCTCGCGCAGGCCGCCCCTGTCCTTGATGCGCGCCGGCCAGGAAACCGCCATGTTCTGTCGGATGCCCCCGAGCTTCGAGGCGTTTTGCTTGAACCAGGTGAAGGGCGTATCAAATGCCCAGGACCAGCCCGCGGACATGTGGTTGTACGTCTGCTCCGTGCCCCAGACGTCGTACCACTTCATCTGGAGTTCGACGGGCACAGCGACGCCGTTGAAGAACGCGACTTCGTTGGGCGTGCCCAGCGGGCCGCCCTCGGCGCTGGTGCCGTTGTCGCCGTTGATGTAGATGATGAGCGTATTGTCGAGCTTGCCAATGTCCTCAATGGCTTGGATCACTCGACCGATTTCGTGGTCGTTGTAGGCCGCATAGGCGGCGAAGATTTCCACCTGTCGTATGTAGAGCTTTTTCTCCTCGGGCGTACAATCATCCCAATTCTTGATGATATTCGTCGGCCAAGGCTCCAGCTTGGTGTCCGGCGGAATCACGCCGAGGCGCTTCTGATTCTCAAAAATCCTCTCTCGCAGCTTGTTCCAGCCGTCGTCGAAGAGGTGCATGGCCCGAATCTTCTCGACCCACTCCTTGGTCGGATGATGCGGCGCGTGCGTAGCACCGGGAGCGTACTTTATGAAAAATGGCTTGTCGGGCGCGGTCTGGTGGATTCGATACATATAGTCGATCGCGTCGTCAGCCATGCCGGTTATCAGGTTCCAGTCCGGCTTGCCGTCGAAGGGATAGATCTGCGTCGTGTTGCGGAACAGGTTGGGTTGCCACTGGTTCGAGTCACCCCCAACGAAGCCGTAGAAATACTCGAAGCCCATGCCCGTCGGCCATTGATCGAACGGCCCGACCTGACTGGCCGCAAAAGCCGGCGTGTTGTGGTCCTTGCCGAACCACGAGGTGGCGTAGCCGTTGTCCAGCAGGATGCGGCCGATGGTGGCCTTGTCCTTGGCGATGATGCTGTTGTAGCCCGGGAAGCCGGTGGACTGCTCCGAGATCACGCCGAAGCCGGCCGAGTGATGGTTGCGCCCGGTAATCAACGCGGCGCGTGTCGGCGAGCAGAGCGCGGTGGAGTGGATGTTATTGTAGCGCAGGCCGTTGTTCGCGATGCGATCCATAGCGGGCGTCGGAATGACGCCGCCAAAGGTGCTCGGGACGCCGAACCCCGCGTCATCCGTTATAATCAGCAGGATGTTGGGCGCGCCTTTGGGAGGCACGATGCGCGGCGCCCACCAGTATTTCGACTGCAAGGCATCGTCCTTGATTACGCCGCCAAACGGCGGATCCGGCGATGGGAGCTGCTTGCCGCTGATCGTAGTGGTCGCGCCTGGCGAGCCCGGCGTCCCGGTGATCTGCTGTGCCACGGCCGGTCCGACGGCCAACAGGGCAGCAAGGACCAACACCAGAATCATTGATACGAGTGATCTTGTCTTCATAAAACCCCCATGGATCAACATGTTCTGTCGCACTGCCTCACTTGAAGCCAGTGGCGCCTTCCTGGATTTGCTGCATCACCTGGTCGAGGTTGAAGCTCGCCGGCTTCTGTCGCGGCGGGAACTCCTTGAAGCTGGCGAGCCAGTTGGCGATATAAGCCTGCGCCGGCACCAAGAGATACAAGCGCTCGACCCTCCACGCCGCGTATCCAATCGATTCCTGGTTTGCGCGCTCGAATGGATCCGCACGCAGGTCATAGATCGCCGGCAGGCGCAGGTCCACGAACGGCTGCTCCCAGACTCCAAGTCCGTGGCTGCGCTGCTCCGAGAATACGAGCTTCCACCGGTTGTACCGTAGCGCCACTAGCTTGCCGTCGTCGTTCCAGTACAGGAATTCCCGACGTGGAGGGTCTTTCGTCTCGCCCTTAAAGTACGGGGCAAGGTCGTAGCCGTCGAGGTGCGCCTTGAAGGTCCTGCGCCCCACCGCATACCCTTTGAGCAGCTTCTCTTTGACATCGGGCACACCGGCTGCAGTGAGGAGTGTCGGCAGCATGTCTTCATGCGCGAAGACGTCGTTGTACACGGTCCCCGCCTTGATTGTGCCGGGCCAGCGGATCAGGGTCGGGACGCGGTAACCGCCTTCCCAATTGGTACCTTTCTCGCCGCGGAAGGCCGTGGTTCCGCCGTCCGGCCAGGAAAACGTCTCGGCCCCGTTATCGGTCGAGTACATCACGATGGTGTTGTCGGCGATGCCAAGTTCGTCCAGCTTTTTCAGGAGCTGGCCCACGTGCGCATCGTGCTCGACCATGCCGTCAGGATAGATGCCCAGGCCGGTCTTGTCCTTGGACTCGTTCTTGAGGTGCGTCCAGATGTGCATGCGTGTCGCGTTCCACCAGACAAAAAACGGCTTGCCTTCCTTGTGCTGCTGCTCCATGAACCGGAGCGCGGCCGCGGTAATCTCGTCATCCACTGTTTCCATGCGCTTCTTCGTGAGCGGGCCGGTATCCTCGATCTTCTGGGTCCCGTCCGGGTTAGCCCACGAGTGGATCACGCCGCGCGGGCCGAAGCGCTTCTTGAACGCAGGGTCTTTCGGATAATCGACGCTCTCCGGCTCTTCTTCCGCGTTCAAGTGATAGAGGTTGCCGAAGAACTCGTAGAAGCCGTGGGCGGTCGGCAAGTGCTCATCGCGGTCTCCGAGGTGATTCTTGCCGAACTGGCCGGTCGCGTAGCCCTGCGCTTTAAGCAGCTCCGCGATGGTCGGGTCTTCCTTTTTTAGCCCGAGTTCAGCGCCGGGCAGTCCCACCTTGGTTAGGCCGGTGCGGATGGGCGACTGGCCGGTGATAAAAGCCGCGCGGCCGGCCGTGCAGCTTTGTTGGCCGTACCAGTCGGTGAACAGGGCACCTTCCCTAGCGATACGGTCGATATTCGGAGTCCTGTATCCCATCACGCCCATGTTGTAGGCGCTGACGTTGTACCAGCCGATGTCATCGCCCCAGAGGACTAGGATGTTCGGCTTCTTCTGCTGGGCGAGCGCCGGGCCAGACAGACATACCAAGGAAGCGACAAATATCGTCAACGCGATAAGCGCGCTCCGATAGAGGCGGCACGGTCGTGCTCTCCTCGTCGACGGCTGCAAGGGAAAGGCAAGATTGAAATGACCTCTTACCACAGTGCTCATAAGGCGATCTCCTTTCGAATGACATCTGAATCACGAAGCGCGGCCATAACCGAGACGAGGAAGGGGGTCACCCCGAGGATCATCGTCATACGTTCCGCCTCTCATACTCGCACTTCGCTGGACAGGCCGCCTATCCCGGGCGGCCCGTGGTCCACGGTAGCGCCGACTGCGCCTATTGCTTGTCGCGGTACGTCCCGAAGATCATTTCCCTTTCCGCGGGTGTCAGGTCTTCCGGCCCCAGTTTTATCGTCAGCTTTTTGATCTTGCCGGTGAACTTGAATGGCACCTGGTAATCCTGGTCGTCCACCGGCGTGCCCGTGTCGACGCCGACGTTGAAGGTCTCGACCCACCCGATACCGACAGGCAGACTCTTCGGCATGGGATGGCTGGCCGCCACTTTGCCGTCCACCTTCAAAGTGCCTGTGCCTCCCTTGCCCAGGCCCGGCCCGTCGTACTTCCAGTCGAACTCCAGCGTGTGCTTCCCCGGATTGAGTGCTTCCTTACCCCGCCACTTCACCCGCTCCAGTTGTATGAGGTTCCAAGTGAAGACCGGTACGCCTTTCAGCAGGTAGAAGCCGTAGCCGCCGAACCGGCCGCCGTCGGTGACCAGCATGCCCTCGGCGCCGCCTTGGGGAATCTCGACTTCGGCCGTGATCGTGTAAGACCTGTTCAGCATGTTCGGCGCACCGGCGACACCGGGAAACGGCACGTCGCTCAGCTCGCCCGTATAGGTGAACAGGGTCCGGCCGGAGGTGTAGCTCGGCTTCGTTCCCATGAACCGGGGAAGAAGACGGTCATCGAGCGGGAACACGTTGTACTTCGACGCCTCGAAGGTGAACAACTGCTGCATGTCGCGCAGCTTGTCCGGCATCTTGGCCGCTAGGTCGTCCGACTGCGTCCAGTCCTTGCCGAGGTCGTACAGCTCCCACTTGAAGCTGTTCATCACGTCCGGGGGCGGCGGCTTCAGCGAGAGGGCCCAAGGCGCGACGATGGGAGGCGCCGAGGCGATCCAGCCGTCGTGATAAATCGCGCGCGAGCCGAACATCTCGAAATACTGGGTCCTCCGCCGGCCCGGCGCGTTCGCATTGGCTTTGTCCCAAGTGTAGGCCATGCTCACGCCTTCGATCGGCTTCTGCGCGACACCGTTGACCATCACGGGCTCGGGCAGGCCGGCCGCTTCCAGGATCGTCGGCACGACGTCGATCACGTGGTGGAACTGGTGGCGGATGCCGGCTTCGTCCTTGATCCTCGCGGGCCAGGATATGGCCATGCCGTTGCGGGTGCCGCCGAAGTGGGAGGCCACCTCCTTGGTCCACTGATAGGGCGTGTCCCAGGCCCAGGCCCATCCCACCGCATAGTGGGGGTAGGTCTGGTCCGTGCCCCAGCCATCGTAGAACTTCATGTTATCGGCGACCGTCGGGTGGACGCCATTCAAAATAGCAAACTCGCTGTACAGGCCATGGGGCGTACCCTCGGGGCTCGAGCCGTTGTCGCCGCTGATATAGATGACGAGCGTGTTGTCGAGCTTGCCCATATCTTCGATCGCCTGGATCACCCGGCCTATCTCGTGGTCGGTATAGGCCAGGTACGCGGCATAGACTTCGGCCTGGCGGATGTAGAGCTTCTTCGCCTCGGGCGAGAGCGTGTCCCACTGCGGCAGGTCTTTCGGCCAGGCCGTGAGCTTGGCGTCCTGCGGGATGACCCCCAGCTTCTTCTGATTGGCGAAGATCCCCTCACGCAGCTTGTTCCAGCCCTCGTCGAAGAGCTTCATCTTGCTGATCTTGTCCACCCATTCCTTCGTCGGGTGGTGCGGCGCGTGCGTGCCGCCGGGCGCGTAGTAGATCATGAAGGGCCGGTCGGGCTGGACCTCGTTCAGCATCTTGATACGCGCGATCGCCTCATCGGCCATGGCGGTGATCAGGTTCCAGCCGGGCTTGCCCAGATAAGGTTCGATAGGTGTGGTGTTGCGGAACAGGTTATTCGGCTGCCACTGGCTCGTGTCATCGCCGATGAACCCGAAGTAGTAGTCGAAGCCCTTGATCGGCCCGGTCGGCCAGTCGGTAAAGGGCCCGGCCTGGCTCGCCACCCACTGCGGCACGTTGTGATCCTTGCCGTACCACGACGTGTCGTAGCCGTTCTGCCGGAGGATCTCCCCGATGGCGATCGCGTCGCGTGGGATGACGCTGTTGTAGCCGGGGTAGCCAGTCGCCTGGTCGACGACGACGCCGGTTGCTACCGAGTGGTGGTTGCGGCCAGTGAGGAGCGCGGCCCGCGTCGGCGAGCAGAGCGCCGTGGTGTGAAACGCTGTGTAGCGCAGACCGTTGGTGGCGATCCGATCCAGCGCCGGTGTTGGGATTACCCCTCCGAAGGTGCTCGGCGCAGAGAACCCCACATCGTCGGTCATGATCAATAGGATATTCGGCGCGCCTTTGGGCGGCACGACGCGCGGCGGCCAGTACGGTTTTGACTGGGCCGCGTTGACGTCGATTTCACCACCAAACTTGGGCGGCGGGTTGGGGAGGTACCTTCCATCAATCGTTGTGGCGGCTTCCGGTGACCCCGGAACGCCCGTGATCTGCTGGCCCATGACGGGTAAAGCTAATGACATAACAATCAGAGCCGATGCCAAGGCCGTCCACAATGCTGCTTTCTTGTTCATTCTTCTCCCCCTTTTTCTCAATTAGCCGCTGAGTATCCTGCAATTGGCTGTTTTCAATTCTTTAGCCGTTACGTAAAAGCTGGTTTTGGATCTAAAATGTCAAGCTACTGTCGTCGTCGAGGTTGAGACCCCCGATGCACATACAAATTCTGCAAGCCCTTTGGGTAGCTTAACAAAGCCGTCACCCACACTGTCACAATGCGAAAATGGATCTTAGCGAAATTATTACGCAAAATAGCCGTGGCAATTACACGTACAATCAGTTCGTCTTATTGCCGCTGTTCTAATTCTTTACTGCCGCGTCCTTTGTAATCACTGCCTTGGAAGTCAAAAATTTAGGCCGAGCGTAATCCCCCCCTGAGTAACATACTGGGTCACGGTTGCCGTAACCGTTCTCTGTCTTGTTACACCGGTCGTCGCGTTCTGGAATTCGAGGTCAGCGTCTCCGACCACTCTCATCCACGTATAATTGGCCCATAGACCAAAATTGATGGAGCCGATCGGGGTCGGGTTATATTGAAAAGTGGCGGAAACGAAATCTCCAGGCCGGTTCCATTTATACGCCAACTGGGCCAGGTCTGCCTGTGAGGTTCGAAGCACCAAAGTAGTGTCCGACCATGCCCAGGGGCTGTAGATTACCGAGAAAAGGGCGCAAGATGCGGGAAACGCGATCCCGAAGTATGGGGCAATAGTCGTGGTGGTAATGTCCCCCCTTAAACTCTGGTTCGCGATGGGCTGCGAGCCTCGTCTGGGGTCTTCCACAATGAGCTTGAAATCCCCCCAATACACGCCCAGAAGGACAGGTCCCAATCCGACTCCGGATTGGACATACCAGCTTTGCGCTTTAGACCCCGTGAAATCAATGTTGGCCGAAGTGCCGACGCCGCCGAGACTGACCGGAATCTCTCCCGAAACGACGAATTGACGGGGGAGAATTCCGCCTGCTGATGCGAACAAGCTGAGAAGTTCCCCTGACTTGGCGGTGAATCCCACGGTGCCTGTCCAGAAATTCGCGTCTGCCATCGCGATGTCAATGTTATCTATCTGAAGGGTCCCTGCAACAGTTTCCGCGGTACCGACCGGAAGGTTCATGTTGGACCCCATGCGCATGAATCCCACCTGAGCGTAAGGGTTGAACTTCACGTTTTCCGTCAAAGACCCCAGGCTCGGCATGGAAAGGCCCCCAAGACCCTCTGCACAGGCCATAGAAGCGCAACAAAGGCTGAAGACCACAGCAAAGACAAGAACCTTCTTCATTTTCCCTATCCCCCTGAACAAAAAAGACTTGCAGCCGAAAAGAAAAACTATATCAGAGCCGGTACCCGGACACTCACCGGCCGCGGCGACCTTCGGAGCGCCTCCGCCGCGGGTTGAGCAATGCGACGCGAGCCTCGCTCTTATCTCCAACTTTTTTCGTAGTGTACGATTCTAACCCGCAAACAGATCAAATGTCTATCTCGAAAAATTGCAATATCAGGAAATTTTTATGAAATTAGGACTGGAGCGGTCTTTTGCGGATGAGGGAGTTCCTTTGCACCTTCGGGCATTCCTTATCCCTGCGAATGGTGTCCGCGTGATGCGACACCAGGGGGTACGACCCCATAGGCGTTAAAATAAGCTGTTGTCCCGGAGGGACGTCCCGATAGTAGCCCGGCGATTTATCGCCGGGAATGAGAGGCCAAGAAAGGTTCTGCCTTCCCGGGGGCCGTCCGGAGGATCAATCCTCCGGGCGGCCCCCGGGAAGGCAGAACTGAATTGTTGCTCATCGTTTACCCGGCAATGAATTGCCGGGCTACTATCATTGAGCCCCTCTGGGGCTCACAAATCCGGACAGGCCCGTTATTTTAACGCCTATGGCGTGCCGACCCGTTATTTCTGCTCTATTGAGCTGTGGAAAATCAGATGGAGTTCACGCCAGTCTCTTTTGAACAGCGTTACCAGCCAGTTCCCTAATCGCATCGGACGCGATCCATTTCGCTGCTTTTGCGTCCAATTCATTTATTTCTCGGGCCGTGGCCAGGGCTGCTTGATTCAAATGTTTGTTGCGCTTCCCAATTTGCCTTAGTGCCCAGTTGACCGCCTTCTTCACAAAATTCCTTGAATCCGTGGATTCTCTTTTTATAACAGCCAGGAATTCAAGGAATGCCTCATCGCTCGCCTGCTTGTCATGGACCGCCAGGCAAGCCATAAGAACAAACCCGGCCCGTTTGACAAATTCTTCCGGTCTTGCGCTCCACTCGTGTGCTTTGTCATGAGCGTGCTCGACTTTGCGAAACAGATTGTTGCAGCACTGGTCGCACACATCCCAGGAATTGAACTCCCCGGCCCATTGATCCATCTGATCAGTGGTGACTTTCTTGGGATCGTCGACCATGGACGCAAGTATCCTGGCCTCGTGAATCCCAGATGACCAGAGCCTTTCAGCCAGCGAATGGCTTTTCTTGGCGGTTGCGGCTATTTTCCGCAGTTCGGGGATCCAGACACCGCAAGCGGCCGCGGGATTGATCCCGAACCTCGCCATTCCTTTAACTGCATCCGGGTTGGCAAGGGCTTTCAGTCGTTGAATGATTTCTTGATACTGGGAATCGGTATCTTGGGGCGTTTTGGCTTTCACGGGCAAACGAGATGTAATCCTTTCAGTTGGTGAATGTTTGGGTTGGGAATGGAGACTTCCGTGAACGACTAGGGCGTGTCAAGCCCGGTAGGATGTGGTGAGCCCGCTCAATGCGGGCGAACCGCATCGGTCGAGTTCACACAACATCGCAGCAGCCCTCTGTTCTCGACAGATGCGGTTCGCTTCGCTCACCACATCCTACGAAGCTAAAGGAGGCCTTTGACAAAGTCGCGTCTACGTGAAACAGAATGCTATGAATCAAAGATAGAGCCTATTATCGAACCGACTACTTCTGCGGCTCCTTCCACCACTGCGCTGGCCGCCTCAACTCCTGTTTCAAGAATGCCTTCAGCAACGGGGTCAACAACCGCGCCAACAACCGGTTCAACGACTCCGGAGACAACAGAAGAGGTTTTAGATTCTTCTATTTCTTGGTTCTCGTTGTTCAACGCGATCTTTTCAAGATTGTCCGGCATTTCCATCTTGCTTCCCTCCCGAAACTCCAACTAGGCGAGGAGCCTTATCCCCCGAATAATCTATGGCATTCTTTTCCAATGAAAGGCTTTCTTCCAAGCTCCCTGTCAGTTGGCCGCTTGTTTTCGCTTATCGCTCTTCTTGTTGTTGCTGCGCTTCGGATTGATCTTTGCGACCTTCCGCGTCTTCTTCGGTGGGCTCTCCGATTGGGATTGCCAGGCTGCGCCCGTGTCGCTCACGGGGACTTCAAAGGGGCGATACCCACCCTCATTAGCCAATACTTCTTTCAAATACATACCTGTGTAAGACTCCGGAACAGCAGCGACTTCTTCGGGCGTCCCGGTCGCGATGACTCGTCCGCCTTCGTCGCCGCCCTCCGGACCGAGGTCTACGATGTAGTCCGCGACCTTTATCACGTCCATATTGTGTTCGATTACTATTACGGTATTGCCGGCTTCCACAAGGTTAATGAGCACATCCAGAAGCTTCTTCACATCCGCGAAGTGCAGGCCGGTGGTGGGTTCATCGAGTATGTAGAGAGTCCGGCCCGTGCTCCTCTTTGAAAGCTCTTTGGAAAGCTTTATGCGCTGCGCTTCGCCTCCGGACAGTGTCGTGGCCGGTTGCCCCAGCTTGATGTAATCCAGACCGACTGCCTGTATTGTTTGCAGCTTGTTGTAAATGGACGGAATATTTCCCATGAACTCCGCAGCCTGGTTGACCGTCATGTCCAGCACTTCAGATATGTTCTTGCCCTTGAACTTAATATCCAGGGTCTCACGGTTGTAGCGTTTTCCGTGACACACATCGCATTTGACGTAAACATCGGGCAAAAAGTGCATTTCAATCTTTATGATGCCGTCCCCGCGGCAGGCTTCACAACGGCCGCCCTTAACATTGAAGCTGTACCGGCCCGGTTTGTATCCTCTTACTCGCGATTCCGGCAGGTTCGCGAACAGTTCCCGAACAAAAGTAAACACACCTGTGTACGTGGCCGGGTTGGACCTCGGCGTCCTTCCTATGGGACTCTGATCTATGTCTATGACCTTGTCGATGAAAGAAATCCCTTCGACAGCGTCAACCTCGCCCGCTTTTTCGCGACTCCTATAAAGCCTCTGAGCGAGCGCCCGATGCAGGATGTCTATCACCAGGGTGCTCTTGCCCGACCCGGATACGCCGGTTACACAGATGAACAAACCTAGAGGAAAGGCCACTTCGATGCTCTTGAGATTGTTGGCCCGCGCTCCTTTGAGCACCAGTTTCTTCTTGCCCGGTCGCCGTCGCCTGAGAGGGATAGGTATGTATTCTCTGCCGGAAAGATACTTCCCCGTCAGAGATTTCTCGGACTTCAGAATGTCCTCGGGCTTGCCTTCAAAGACAATTTCCCCGCCCATCCTACCCGCGCCCGGACCCATGTCGATGACGTGATCCGAGCTGAGAATGGTCTCAGGGTCGTGCTCAACCACGAGCACTGAATTGCCCTGGTCTCTGAGGTCCATGAGAGTGGCAAGCAAGCGCTGGTTGTCTCTCTGATGAAGGCCGATGCTGGGCTCGTCAAGGATGTACAGCACTCCCACCAGAGAAGACCCCACCTGCGTGGCCAGCCTGATCCGCTGTGATTCGCCTCCCGAGAGCGTGGCCGCAGACCGGTCCAATGTTAGGTAATTTAGCCCTACCCTCTCCAGGAAGCCCAGCCGGTCCCGGATCTCCTTGATTACTCGACGCCCGATCTCCATGCGACGTTCGTCCAGTTTCAGGGTCATCATGAACTCAGCCGCATCGCGAACAGACAGGGCTGTCAGCTTGTGGACAGGCATTCCTCCGACAAGCACGTGCCGCGCCTCCTTTTTCAGGCGCGCGCCTCCGCAGGAGGGGCAGGGAACCGCGCTCATGTAACGGCCGACCTCTTCGTCAAAATCGTCGCGGTCGGACTCGCGGTATCTGCGCTCCAGATTTGGTATCACGCCCTCGAACGGCTTCCGGAAAAAGTGCTTTCTGCCGTCTCTCTCGTAGTAGAAATCAATTTCCTCGCTACCGGAACCATGTAGAACGACCTTTTGAACTCTTTCCGGCAATTCACCGAACGGCTTGAAAATATCGAAGTGATAATGCTCCGCGAGCGCGTCGATCATCTGGTAGTAGAATATCGAGTCGCGGCGCTGCCATGGTGCGATAGCCCCTTCCCTTATGGAAAGCGCGGGGTTGGGCACCACGAGGTCCGGGTCAAATCGAATCTGCACCCCGAGGCCGGTACAGGTCTCGCAGGCCCCAAAAGGATTATTGAAGGAAAACAGCCGGGGGGATATTTCGCCCAGGGAAACTCCGTGCTCGGGACATGCGAACTTCTCGCTGAATATGTGCTCTTCGCCGGCAAGGTCCTCCACGGTGGCCGTGCCCTGCCCCATTCGGACCGCAGTTTCCATGGAATCCGCGAGGCGCTTTTCAATGCCTTCTTTCACAACCAGTCGGTCCACAACCACCTGAATGTTGTGTTTCTTATTCTTGTCCAGCCGAATGTCTTCCGACAAGTCACGCAACTCGCCATCAATCTTGGCTCGGACAAAGCCTTCTCTGACCAGATGCTGCAATTCCTTCTGATATTCTCCCTTTCTGCCCATCACTATTGGAGCCAAGATATGGAAGCGCGTACCCGCGGGTAGTTCCATAACGCGGTCAACCATTTGCTGAATCGTCATGGAGCTGATGGGGCGGCCGCATTCCCAACAATGGGGAATACCGATACGCGCGTACAGCAGGCGAAGATAGTCGTAAATCTCCGTAACCGTGCCGACGGTGGAGCGAGGGTTCTTGGACGTGGTCTTCTGTTCTATGCTTATGGCTGGAGACAGGCCTTCGATGGAGTCCACGTCGGGCTTGTCCATCATTTCGAGAAACTGGCGCGCGTACGCGGAGAGAGACTCCACATAGCGCCTCTGCCCTTCCGCGTAGATAGTGTCAAAAGCCAGCGTTGATTTTCCCGATCCGGAAAGGCCTGTTATTACAACCAGTTTATCCCGTGGAATGCTAAGCGCTATGTCCTTTAGGTTATGTTCGCGCGCCCCCCTGATCACTATTTCTTTTGCAGCCAAATTCTATTCCTGTTCTTTGGTCCAAGTCTTAGCGGTGCCGGCCTTTCGGCCTTAAACAGTAAGCTTACCAACAAAAAATTTGACAAGTAAAGGGGTACACGGTTTCGTCAGTCATATCGTTTTTAGTGCCTCCCCATCCGGGAAGAGGCATTTGCAGGCCCAGTCAGGCGTTGGCATGAACCATCACACTTTTTATCCTTTTTCATCAACATCATATACAAAAAGTATCAACTATTTCTTGACTAGCCTCCGGGGACGTGTTATCTGCCCATTGTTTTCTGAGAGCCGGGCTTGTCGGACCCCTCTCATGTTTGACCTTCCAGTAGGAGGTATGGTTATGTTGTTTTCTTTTTCGGATCCGGCCGCTGGTGCTCCCGAACCTCCCGGTGACTTCAAGAACAACTATCGTTTCTTAAAGCAACTCATTAACAAGGCGCTCAAAGAGGGAACCGCTCTTGAGACTCTCCACCTCATCCCCAAACATCCTCCCCGCAAGAAGCCCAAACAACTCTCCAAAGGCGACCTCATAAAGCTCCTGCACATAATAAGGAGAATCCGCACACGGTACCAAAGACTGCTGCAGCCCCCCGTCCCCCGTGAGCTTGAGCGGGACATATTGGCAAAGCAGCCTGAGCAGCGCCTCCCTTGGGAGTCAGAAGCTCTGGAGAAGCTGGATCGCTGGAAAGACGACGTGCGGAACGTACGCGCTCAGGTCCGTAAAGAGCTGAACGACCACTTGAACGGGGAATTCTTCCAACAAGCCTAATCTGTTCTACCGTGATTGGGGGGGAACTCTGTTACTCCGGATAGCTGTCAAACAGCGTTCCCCATTTGCTGGTCTTCTTGAAGGCTTCAATCTGAACCTTAGCTTTCAAGGGCCAGTATATGAAATCATGGTAGAAGAAAGAACCAAAGACAAACGCGTAGACCAGGGGGGTGCGGAAGAATAGTTTCTGCAACGGCTCCAGCGGGCCGAACCAGATAAACCTACCTACCCTCGAAGCTGCGTTGTTTCCTACGGTGAACCCCCAGTTTTCCTGCGAGATGTCCTCGCCGACGACCTCGATCTGTTCCGGTAGCCCTTTCCCCAGACCCGCTTCGTGCGCTATGCGGATATACTTGAGGCTCATCGGGTCGAAGCCCATCATCTTCGCGGCCACGGCGTCGATGGCCGTGCTGTCGCCGGAAGCGAGCATGAGGTCCTTTTCAACCGGGATCATGGTCCTGGGGCCTGGACCGTTCCCGCAGACTGTCCCATCCATAACGGTAAATATGCCCGAATGGATTTCCTTTTGAATCGCGAGCAGGTCATTCAGGGTCTCGTGGATGACAGAGTGCGTGTAGTGCCTCCTCGAGTTCAACAGTCCGCCGAAAGCGTTCTTCATGGAACCGGTGGTTCCTGTGTATATGTGGCACTTTACTGTGGGCAGATGAACTATGTTTTTGCCCAGGAAGTACTCGGGTATGCGCAGCCCTTCCGGAAAGATCTCGTCGAGCACAAGCATTTTGGCTTTGGGAGTGAACTTGATCCATCGAATGTCTGATTCCTTAAAATTGTAAAGAACAGGGATTTTGTATTTCTCGAATATTGGAACGTACTTGTTCATACGCTCGCCTTTAACCGCGTTGGTAACCACAGTCTCGTTTTGGACGCACACAATTTTTTCGTATCCCGCGTCCTTGAGAGCCAGGATTACGCCCTCCAACTGCCACGGAGTCGTATTCGCGCCGAGAAACGGAAAGTGCCACGATATGTTGTCTTTCAGTATGACCGTCTTGGATGGGTCGAGATGATCGCGGAATCGCGCATCTTCCATGGCGACGCGAATATCTTCGATAATGGTTTCGGGTTTGGCTTTTCTAACGGCAACAATTGATTTTTCCGACATGGTCTCCTCTTTGAGGTCGATTAGCGGCCTGGCGGCGCGAAGATCCATTTCAACACGTCTGAAATATGGAGCCCGCTTTCAGGCCCTTCCCAATCTCCCCATCCGGGGTCTGCAAGGCTCGCCTCCGAACCACGGGGGTGCTCCCGCAGCTGTGCGAGCTTCTTTTCAGCCTTCAGTTCTTCCAGCTCAATGGTTTTTGCCTTTTGCAGCCCTCGGTGGGCTATGAAATCCATGATCTTTTCCAGTTCTCCCGGGTCGAACCATAGCCCGTGCCCGCGGCAAGAGTCTATTATGACCCCGGAAATCCGGGCAAAATTGGACCGGTTCATAACAGTGCGGCATTCAGGGCACCGAACGTAGCGGACCTGGGGCTCCGTGTCCACCGGATTGCGTCGATTCTCTTCTTGAGAAAAAATCACACGCTCGGAACTGTCCTGCATCATTTCGAACGTCGTGGATGGGATGAAGAATCCGTTGCAGTGGCTGCATTGAATGACCGCGAAATCGCCGATCCGCCGTTCGTTCATGGGGACCTGGCACCGGGGGCAGAGACGGTCTTCGAGCAGTCGTCCCTCCTGAACAGTTCCCTGCACGGGCTTCGCACACCGCATGCAGAAACGGCTTTCCGCTCCGATCTTTGCAAAACAGTGCGGGCAGTTTATGGTTTTCCCCTGGAGTGAAAAATCGAGGTGCGCCTGACAATAATCGCAGTGTTCCGATCCTCGCTTGACCGCCGCGCCGCATGACGGGCAATGGAGCACCAGGCCGGTATCCAGGTCTACTTGGGCCTTCTCCTTGGCCTCCTCCGCGTGCGGCTTCTCATCACTGCCAAAGCGAATCTTGAGATTTTCATCTCGGCTGGCTATTTCCGTCCGGGTGATTCGTCCCTTGTCCTTTAACAGGGCCACAACTTTGGCAAGTTGAGTAGCGTCAAGTGTGTATTTCTGCTGAAGCTCCGCGTCGGGACAACCGGCCACGAAATCGCCTACAAAGGCTTTCGCATTGACTTGTATGTGCTGTTCTCCGTCCGGCACGACATACCTCGAAAAAAGCTGTAGTCACAGACATAATACTCTGCTCGGGCCGCTTTGTTCAAGATGCCACGCGGCTCTTTTAAGGGAAACACCGCAATCGGGATTCGCGCTTTTCCGCTTGGGGCTCGGGTAACCATTCAGTCTTGCCGGGGTAGAAAAGATTCCGAGCCCTGAAGGGGCGTTCCAATGGTAGCCACGGGTGTAACCCGTGGACCAGAAGCACTGCCACAGCCCGGAATCATCGACCCTGGAGGGGTCGCCCAATCCCGAAATTCAACTCGCATTCATGGTCGACCCCTCCAGGGTCGGTGATCCAAATGATTGTGTGGACCATTGTCCACGGGCTCGCGCCCGTGGCTACTGTTGGGCTGCCCCTTCGGGGCATGGGAGACGCTCCCGCACGTAAGTGAATGCTTACGTTCTTTTCATCGAAACACACCAATCGGGATTCGAGCTTCATCGCCTGGGGGCCGATTTCTTAAGCCTTGACAAAAGCAGATGCCGCAGGTATTTTTTGAAATTCGAAAGGGCCGTTAGCTCAATTGGTAGAGCAACTGACTCTTAATCAGTAGGTTTGGGGTTCGAGCCCCCGACGGCCCACCAAGAAAATCAAAGGCTTAGGATAATATCCTGAGCCTTTTTGTTGTTTTCTGGTCAAAGAACCGTATTGCCGGTTCTCCCAACAGCGCAGAAGTGGTATAGCGGGTGGCCAGCGGTCAGGCAAAGCAACCGAGGCCTGGCGGGGTCCGGATAGAAGGAATCGAAAGGAATTAGAGATAACATGAAAAAATTATTCTTACTTTTTGCTTTGTTGGTTTTCGTTGTAGCAGGTGCGACGGTCCTGGCAAAGGGGTCAGACAAGGTCAAATGCTGCTACCCGACCAAATCAAAAACTCTAAAATGCAAGGACACGACGAGACCGGAGTGCAAAAACGTGAACGGCAGGGTCGTGCAAAGATGCGAGGAGTGCAAGTAGAGGCGACCAAAGCAACTGCAGTTGAATTTGATGCTGCTCAGAGCGATCAAGGGCCAATCAGTAGCCTTCAGAACTTTGCAAGTGGTGTGCAAGGTGTCGTTATTGGGCGGTTGTTCGCCGTTTGATTTGTTTGTTGACATTCCTTCCTGTTGGCGAGGTTTCCGGCTTCGCGAGCGTCCATTCCGGACATTGTCTCGCTGCTCGTCCGGCGTGTGGAATATTTTGATTTGTCCGGTTTGTGGTTACTATATTAGTACGGCGGTCAGATTTATGCCGCACTTAGCCCGGAAAAGCGGGGGTAATTATGTCAAGTGTCAGTTTTGGAAAATTGCTATTAGGGAGCGTCTTGGTTCTTGCTGTATTGCTACTGCAGACCGGTGCCTCCGGCGAGGCTTCGGCAGCGACTGTCCAGTGGGGAAGCTTATGTAACTCGCCTATCCAGATACAAGGCTGCCTGCAGTCGTGCAGGGGCGCCTTTGATCCGGATAAGGAGTATGCCGTGTACTCCATGTGTCTGGAAGAGTGCAGGATAGCATGCAAGAAAGCCAAGAAACGCGGATTCTTTTGATTCGGACGCAAGGTCTGCCGAGGCCGTGACCTGCACCGTGAGCAATCCGCGGTCAGATCAGGATGTGGTGCGCCATCACCCGGAATTGACGTTCGGCAAACAGGGGGGTTCCTCATGCCAACCATTGTGACATGGGTACTTCTTGTCTCTATGGTCCTGTCGACGACGTACTCGTTTGCACAGCTATCTGATCTGAACAAGTACTCTCTTCAGTCTTGTGTTAGCAATTGCCATGCGGTCTATAATCAACGGTTACGGCCGAGTGAGTTCTCGCAATGCGTGGATCAGTGTAAGCGAACCTACGGCGACTTGCCCGGCTTGACCAAAGATCTTCCCAAGGGCATAAGGTGAAATACCTGGGCCTCGGCCCGCGACCTTGCCTAACCACAGGGCGTTGGAATCCGCCAAAAGTGAGCGTTCAACTATGCCAATTCCAGCATTAGAGTACGGGCGGATGTGACACCGTCGTAGCTGGGCTCACTTTTCGTCTTCCTCTGCTTCCTTGTCAAACGCCTTCCAATATTCTCTCTCGCACCTCTGTTTGCACTCGAAGCAGGCCTGCTCCATTCCCACAATACTGCACGGGCACTTGGCGTAACATGCGTTTCGGTCAAAATCCTGCATTAGACCGGGCTCCAGGGCAACAGTCTGTGTAGGGAGCACAGCGAACAAAATTGCTGACAAGATCAACAGGACTACAAGCACTCGAGTCATTTTATAGGCCTCCTGTGTACTAATTCCAGCAGCTTCTTATCGCACAGAGCCTGTCGTTTGACAACCTGCTTGTATTGAAAGCCATGCGCTTAAAGAATAAGACAACCCCCGCCAATTGGGTCTCGCACAATGGGTCGCAGGTGATTCCACATCCGGTCTCACCGGAAATTGAGGTCGCGGCTGATTCAATATTGACTAGCTAGCCTTTTAGGGCATAATTGGTCATTAGGTGAACACCTAAACCCCGAACTTCGTCCCGGCACTCCGGAACCGGTTTTGGGGGGGCTGCCACGCTTAACGAGGCGATGAGGGAATCTGTGCGTACCGTGACGATTAAGGCCATCGAGATAGTGCACTGCATTCGGTCCGGCATGGACGATGCGACGCTGATGCAAAAGTTTCGAATATCAGCACGAGGGCTGCAAAGGCTTTTCAATGAACTCGAATCAGCGGGGATTCTAAACAAATCGGAACTGGAAGAGCGGCTTTCACTTTCGTACGGTTCCGTCATTGTGGACATCGACCACGCCAAATTGGAGCCCCTTGCAATCCCAAGAATAGTCGTGGACGCGCTTGAAGCGCGAAACTGTATTCGCTCCGGCATGGACGACACGACTCTAATGCAGAAGTACAATCTTTCCGCAAAAGGGCTCCAGAGCCTGTTCAACAAACTCATGGACGCAGGGGCAGTGTCACACTCCGAATGGGAAGAGCGTAAGGGGACATGGGGAGACACCTTCGTAGTCGATGAAGGCGCTGTGAGGCCCAGACCGGCGTTCCTTCCGGTTGATTCCAAAGGACTTCTTGTTGCTGTCAAGTCAGGGGCGAGCCGCGAGGCACTGAGTGAAAAGTTCAAGATTTCGGCCTTCGATCTGGAAAACGCGCTCGCGGGACTGCTGAACGAAGGCTTCATAGAACAGTCGGAACTTGATCGAATCCTACCCGCGACTCTCAAACCATTTCATATACGAAAGAAGTTCTCGGACGAAATTCTTTACATTGGTGAGGCGACTTCATTTCGCGCTCTTGTTGAAAAGGCCGTGGCATCAAATGTGGACTTGTCTGAGGCAGAATTGAGCGGGGTCAATCTCGCTCGAGGCTCACTTTCCGGCGCACGCCTCTCTGGGTCCAATCTCAGGAGCGCCAATTTAATGGGAGCCGACCTGACAGGCGCACGGCTATGTGGGGCCAGTCTGGCCTCAGCAGACATGTCACGGGCCGTTCTCTACAAGGCCAATCTTGCCGGAGCAGACCTGTCCGAGGCAAACCTGGCCATGGTACAGGGGGGATGGGCCTTTTTAGCCGGGGCTAACCTTTCCGAGACGAATCTGGTTGGAGCTGATTTTTCCGGGGCCAATTTAGCCGGTGCGTACCTTTTCGAGGCAATCGTGGAGCAAGCTAATTTTTACGGCGCGTATCTGGAAAAGACGGTCTTTCAATACGACGGCAGCAGAAAATCTTCTTAGAGAACGCCTTGCCGCGTTTCCGTACAGTTGTTACGGCAACCGGCCTAAATAATCCCGACGCTTGGGCCGGTAACTTTCAACTGCTCGATCTTCATCATAAATTGGTTCTCGAAAGTAAACGCGGATTGGTTTGAAGATGTCCCGCCAACGCGGGACGATCTCATTCGGGAAGAGCTTCTGGGAACAACTGTAGTAACCCCTTGTGTCAAGCCATGCCTTCTGTATTGGGTGCCACGGACCTGGGCCTTACCAGGTCCGTGCTTCCTGCCAGTTCTATCGCCACGATAACTCGAAGAATTCCCAGATTTACCGTACCATCGGCTCGCTTTTCAATTTGGTGTTTAATGCAAGTGTCAAAAATAATGCCCGCCAACGCCATCTGGTCGGCTCTCGGTAACCGTCACGGTCGGCGGGCACGGCCCGCCCTACGAATTTGCGACGCGCCTCCTGTAGGGCGGGCCGTGCCCGCCGTCAAATGAATGACGATTGGCAAGAGCGCATCAGATAGCCGCATTCTTTCTCAATGCCACACCACCTATTCGGTCAGAAATTTTGGCAATTGCTATAATGCGGGGGACAACCTCGCTGTTTTCCAAAAATCCCGCACGGACCTGGCGGAGCCCAGGTCCGTGGCACCCGGGAGTCCATCCCTGATAACTTTCGAGAGCTGCTACAAACCACTGGCAGCCGCTGCCTCCTCGGCTTCTTCTTCGGCTATTCTCATGTGGCCGCGAGGCAAATGGATCGAAAAGGCCGTACCTTTGCCGACCTCACTCTCGACGGTTATGCTTCCCCCGTGGTTCTTGATCAATTCATAGCAAATGCTCAGTCCCAACCCAACTCCCTTGACGTCCGTCTTGGTGGTGAAGAAAGCCTCGAATATTTTTTCCAGATGGTCGCGGGGGATCCCCACGCCCGTGTCTCTGATACGCACTACAATATCGTCCGCGTTCAATTCACTGGTGACTGTAAGCTCCCCCCCGGAGGGCATTGCCGCGTTGGCATTGATGATCATGTTTATAAAAACCTGCTTCAATTGGCCGGCCACGGCAACAACCAAAGGCAGGTCCTCGGCCGGATCGAAAGTGACGCGGATGTTGAGGTTCTTGAACTGTCGCTCGTAGAAAAGCAGGGTCTCTTCGAGCAGCTTATTGATTTGCGTCGGCTTCTTTTCATCTTGATCGGGTTTGCAGAATTTCAGCATTTTAAGCAGCATCCCCGAAGTGCGCCGGCATTCATTGTACGCCAGTTCGAGGAATCGTCTTTTGCTATGGCCTTCCGGAATAGCTTCTTTGGCCAGTTCGACGCAATTCATGATTCCGTATATCGGGTTGTTAAGTTCATGGGCAAGCTGTGAAGCCATTCGTCCCATTGCCGAGAGCTTTTCAGACTGGATCAGTTGATTGCGCAGCCGTTTTTCATCCGTGATGTCTCTAACCATGCCCTGATAGCTGATAACCCGGCCATCCGCATCCCGGCCGATATAACCGCTCATGGAAACATCCCGAACTTTCCCATCCTTCCGCACGATTTGCAATTCGCAATTGCTCACTCGCCCGAGTTCGCTAAGCCGCTTCCTGAAGGTCACAACATCGTCCGTGTCCACAAAAAGGTCTCTGTAATACTCCAGGGCCAGCAATTCTTCCCGGCTGTACCCGACCATATCGCAAAAGGCCTGATTGCAGTCCGCAACCGTTCCGCTACGGTCACAAATGAACACTCCATCCTGCATATTGTCAAAGAGATCTCTGTATCTGGTCTCCAGAGCCGCCAGTCGATCGCGCATCATTTTTTCCGCGGTGCGATCCACCACAACGCCCCGATAGCCTCTGATGTTGCCGTCCTCATCCCGCCATACGTGGCTCGAAAGGCTGACGTAAACCACGCGGCCGCTCTTGTGCTTGAACCCGCCTTTGTAGTCGCTCACGAACCCGTCTTTCTCTATTATCGCCTGAAACCTGGGCCTGTCCTCGGGGTTGAGCCATAGCTCTTTATTGAGGTCCAGAGACAGCACTTCCGCCACGCTTTCATATCCGAGCATCCGCACCAGTGCATGGTTACAATCCAGGAAGTTTCCTTCCCTGGTGGATATGTAGAATCCGTCTCGAGCTTCGGCAAAGAACTCCCGCTTACTGCGCTCGATGTCCCGGAGTCGCTTTTCAAGCTGCTCCGCGCTCAGTCCGCTGTACCAAGGGAAATCCGGGATAGCCATGGTGTCTCCCCGTTGGCTCGACAGCCGTACCTTCACTAGCTTCAGGTTCAACGGGCGGAGTTACACTATAAGGCGGGTCGGCGAAATGATCTTGCCGGTTTGGCTGGGAAACTGCTCTGTCTCGCCGACTGGATTGCGAACTCTCGCCCCGGATCGCGTCCCCTTGTGTGAAACGCCCATAGACAGGGTTCGCAACTCGGAACAACCACCAGAGAAGCCGGCTGATCGAGAAAGGCATGTGGGTCTTCATTAAGAGTACCTCACCGGGCACGGCGAAGTCAACGCTGATCCCTGCCCGAAGGTGACCTTTAGCGGCGAGCCGGAAGCATCACGCCCCGCGTGATTGCAACCTGATGAAGCAACATTTTTAACATTGCAAACCATGTTGCCGTCTAACAGGACAGAAAAGATTGTAAGGAGGCACTTGCATGAGAAAATCTACATTTGTGACGTTATTCGCAGTGATGTTTATTGCGGTGACCGCTTTAACCGCTGCAGCACAGAGCGCTCCCGGTGGGCCTCCCGGCCCGCCCGCGGCCAAGGAAGTCATGGCTAATCCCGGCGGCCCGGCTGGAGAATTCGGCCGCGGGGCGCATTTCAGGCCTTCCCTGGAAGCGCTGCAGAAGAAACTCGGTTTGACCGACGAACAGAAGAAACAGGCCCGGGGACTTTACACAGGCTTCAGCGATCGGACCCGCAAAGCCCGTACAGAGCTGTTGAGTCTCAAGGACGAAAAGCGGACCATGCTGATGTCCGGAAAGGTCGACCAACAGAAACTGGCGCAATTGGACGATCAAATCGTAAAACTCAAATCGGACGTAATGCGCGAGCGGTTGAAAATGAAAAGGGACCGTCTGGCTATTCTTACACCGGATCAGATTGAAAAACTGGCCGACTTGAAGGCCCACAAGGCATTCCGCCACAAACTCGGAGGAATGCACCGTGGAGAACGAAAGGGCCACTTTGGTGACTGACCTGTCGGCGGTTCCCTTTCTCGAGGGGGGACATCGCGTGTGATGTCCCCCTTTTGCGAAGCACATGAACTGTCGCTGTAACGCCCACCTCGAAAAATTTCTTAGCCATATAACAAAATGCCGCACGATCCGTCTTTAAGGATTAGACGGGATGCATTCGGACCGCTTACCATGACCAAAGACTCTTTTCTTGCTTCCCGGTGCAGAGAAGTTCCGGCTATCGTCGAGCAGGCCGCGGAATGCCTGTTTCAGGTTCAGTTCTCCGCGAGTCAGACCGATTGGTCCGTGGGAATCGGTGCGCGCGAAGGTGAGGAGTTAGCTTTGATTCGAATGCAAGGTCTTAGGAAGATCTACAAAGCCGGGACCATTGAGGTGCCCGCGCTGGAAGAAATAGATTTGACCATAGATCCGGGCGAGTTTCTCTCCATAATGGGCCCTTCCGGATCGGGCAAGTCCACCCTCATGAACATTATGGGATGCCTGGATGCGCCGACCTCAGGCAAATATTATCTGGGCGACGAAGATGTTTCCGAGTTGGACCGGGATCAGCGGGCTGACGTTCGGAATAGGAAGATAGGGTTCATATTTCAGGGCTTCAATTTGCTTCCGAGGATAAATGCCCTCAAAAACGTGGAACTCCCCCTTGTCTACGCGAATGACACGACTGTGTTGAGGCATCAGACCGCCCTGGAAGCCTTGGAACTCGTGGGGCTCACGGATAGGGCGGACCATTTGCCTACCCAGCTTTCAGGTGGCCAGCAGCAGCGTGTGGCTATCGCCAGAGCGCTCGTCAATAACCCTGAGATCATTCTGGCCGACGAACCCACAGGCAATCTCGATACCCGCACAAGCGCCGAGATAATGACCGTTTTCAGAAGATTGAACCGCGACCGAAGGATAACTTTCGTACTGGTGACTCATGATCCGGAGGTAGGAGATCAGACGGACAGGACGATCCTGATCCGAGACGGCAGGATCGAAGGAGACAAAAGAAGGTCGGTCATCAATGGTGAAGGAGACCAAACGTGAAGAAGATCATTGTCATTGTCGTCATCGTCCTAATGGTCTTAGGGCTCTACCTTATCCTGGCTCGTTCTTCCGATAAGCGGCCGGAGATCACGTACATTACCGTACCGGTGGAAAAAGGGACTCTTAAGGCGGAAATAAATTCCACGGGGACCATCAAACCGGTGGTTGAGGTCCAGGTAGGGAGTCAGGTCTCCGGGACCATCAAGAAGCTGTACGCTGATTTTGAGTCTGTGGTCAAAGAAGACCAACTGATCGCTCTAATCGATCCCGACATGTACAAGGCCAAGGTGGAGCAGTCCAAGGCGAATCTTTTGTCCGCCAAATCCAAAGTCCTCAAAGCAGAAGTCGCTCTTACAGACACGATTCGGACTTTGCGTCGAAAGCAGGAATTGATCAAGTCCAATGCGATCAGTCAAAGCGACTACGATACTGCCGAAACCAACGTGGACGCGGCTCGCGCTCAGCTGGAAGCCGATAAGGCCACCGTAGCCCAAATGGAGGCCAATTTGCAGGAGGCTGAGCTGCAACTAAAGTACACACGTATCGTGGCTCCTGTTAACGGAGTGGTCACGGCCAGAAACATGGACGTCGGCCAGACCGTCACAGCCAGTTTCCAGACGCCTGTGCTCTTCAAGATCGCTGAAGATCTGACTCGCATGCAGGTATACACAAGCGTGGATGAGGCCGACATCGGCAGGGTCCGGGCCGGCCAGAAGGCGACTTTTACGGTGCCCGCGTTCCCGGATGAGGTCTTCAATGCCTCGGTCACGCAGATTCGTAACGACCCCCAGGTACAGCAGAATGTTGTCACGTACAACGTCCTTCTGGACGTAAGCAACGATGAGCTAAAGTTGCGTCCGGGCATGACCACGACCGTGACCATACTTCTAAGCGAAGTCAATGACGCGCTTATGGTTCCGGACCAAGCTTTGCGATTCTCTCCGAAAGAAGGGACGAAACAATCCAGCGATGTTGCTCCTCCTAAGCAAGGCCAACGCCGGCTGTGGAAACTCGCAGCCAATAATCAGATAAAGCCGTTCAATGTGGGAGTCGGTGTCATTGGAACAGAGCGGACCCAAGTGATTTCCGATAAGTTGAAGCCCGGCGATCGCGTTGTGGTCGACGCGGTGGTCAAGAAGAAAGAGAATGCTCAGGCGTCGGGTTTGCGTTTCAGATTCTAGTTTTCAATACGGAGCGCTTTCTCTGGGCAGGTATGGCAGTTGCCAAAACTTCCGACCTTATCCCAAGGACGGATTGCAGCCTATTGGTACGGTCCAGAGCCTGCCCCGGACCCCGATCCGGGGTCCCTGCCGGACCACGCCAACGGCGTGGTTGATTTCTATGCACATTGTCCACCGGCACGGAGGCCGGTGGCTACCAAACACAAAAGCGTTCCTCAGAATCGGACATTATTTTAGGCAATTGCCATAAGAGTATTCCGTCGAAACCTTGACTGAATGGATCCTTAAGGTGGCAACCGATGATCAGTCCTCTGGACGGTGTAAAGATTGCCGGCAGCGCTTTGAAGGTGAACGTCATGCGTTCCCTTCTCACTATGCTGGGCATTGTTATCGGGGTTGGAGCGGTTATTGTAATGGTGGCCGTAGGAGCTGGCGCACGGGAGATGATAGGGGAGCAGATTCGTTCCATAGGCAGCAATCTGATTCTCGTCATTCCCGGTGCGCTTCAGCCGGGCGGAGTTCGTCTTGGGTCGGGTTCCGTCCACACGCTTAGATCTTCCGACGCGGATGCGATAGCAAAAGACTGCACGGCCGTGAAATTTACCGCTCCAAACTGGGGAGACGTTACTCAAGTAGTCTATGGAAACAAGAACTGGAGGACCCGCGTAGTCGGCACAAACGAGAACAATTTTCTAATTCGGGAATGGCCGATCGGTTACGGCCGAATGTTCACACGTGAAGAAGAAAAGCGAGCTGCCAAGGTTGCCGTGGTAGGCCTGACGGTCATTGAAAACCTCTTTGGGACTGTGTACCCCTTGGGGAAGGTAATCAGGATCAAGAGCGTTCCATTTACCATAATTGGAGTCCTCGAACGCAAGGGCCAATCTCCGCGGGGAGACGATCAGGACGACTCCATATACATCCCGCTCAAAACAGCCCAATATAGGCTTTTCGGCACACCGTTCCCCGATGAAGTCCACGCCATTATGGTTCAGACAAGCGACATATCTCTTATTCCGTTGGCCCAAAAGCAGATTGACGATCTCCTGACACGGCGTCACAAGATCGGCCGGAATCAGGAGAAGGATTTCACAGTACGAAATCTGACAGAGATCCTGGAAACAGCCCAAAAGAGCCTCAACATAATGACCACGTTGCTCGGGGCAATAGCCGCAATTTCGCTGCTGGTCGGCGGCATCGGAATCATGAATATTATGCTCGTCTCCGTGACCGAGCGGACGCGTGAAATAGGCATCCGGATGGCCGTAGGAGCCAGGTCGGCCGACATACTTTCGCAGTTCCTGATTGAAGCGGTGGTCCTGACGATCAGCGGCGGTTTCATTGGCACAGTACTTGGCATATTGGGCGCGTTCATTTTTGCGCGAACGAGCGGCTGGCCGGCAGCAATTGATTTCTTTACCGTCGCGGTCGCAATCCTTTTCTCAGGCGCGGTGGGAGTGTTCTTCGGCTTCTATCCGGCTTTCAAGGCTTCCCGTCTGCATCCAATCGATGCTTTGAGACATGAATGAAAAGGATTGGGAGCCTGATTTGTGACGTTGTGGTGGTTCTCGAAAGTGATGACGGATTAATTTGGGGTGTCCCGTCCACGCGGGACGATCTCATTCGGGAAGAGCTTTGGGGAACAACTATAGTAGCCCCCTCTGTCAAGCGATGCCTTCTGTATTGGGTGCCACGGACCTGGGCCTTACCAGTTCCGTGCTTCCTGCCAGTTCTATCGCCACTATAACTCGGAAGATTCCCAGCCTTACCGTACATCGGCTCGCTTTCAATTTGGTGTTCAATGCGGGGGACAACCCTACCGTTTTCCAAAAACGCCGGCACGGACCTGGCGGAGCCCAGGTCCGTTGCACCCGGCTATCTCAAAAGTCGATCAGGAGTTGGGATCGTACCGCGATTGGCGTTGTCACGCCTTCTTTCACCCTCACCCCAACCCGTGAGACAATGGGGTTCCCCGTAGCGCCGGCGTCCCGCCGGTATTCCCCTATCCCCTTCCCGCGAGGAGAGAGACCGATCACCGGCAAGATGCCGGCGCTACAGTTCCCCTATCTCTCTCGCGCTGCCAGAGGGATAGGCTAGGACCATTCGTGCTACGATTCATCCTGTTTCATGGCTATTGAGACAGCCTCCGAGAAGCGCGCCGTGCACAGGCCCCCCTGCACTTAAGGGTTTTGAGACAGTCTCTCCTTGCAGCCATTGCTGATATCACTTCTTTGACCGTGAATCGGTATTACTTGCGGTATTTGCTTATCACGTAGCCGGTTCCTTTGTGCGGTTCGTGGCACTTGAAACAAGTTTTGGCGTCAACGGGGACTTGATCCCTCGTATCGTTTTGAAATACCGCAAATCCCCATCCTCCGGTGTGGGCGAACTTTTTGGAATCCTTGACCATGACGCCCACGAGCTTTCGAGGACCCTCGGTCACCGTATGGTCCTTGTTATTCTCCACGAGCAACAAATCGAAGACGAGAGATGCTCCGTCGGCATAGGGTGTGCCGTTTTGTAATGCTTCCAGCGCCTCTTTATTGGCATAGATGTGGTGAATGCCTCCTGCAAATCTGTAGGCCTCGTTGCCTTCCTGCACGATCATGGACTTGACATGAGTCCATAGACGGTAGCCTTCCGGGTAATCAACCGGCTGTTTCACTTCCTGAGCCAACGTGGTGGCCATTTGACCGGCAACAAAGCACAAGATCAGAACGAAAACCAATTGTCTATTCATAATTACTCTCCCACAAGATAATAAAAAGTCGTCTCCGCATCCCCGCATCATGAGCCGAGGCGTCATTCCGCATCATTTCCGTCTATTCCGGGATTTATCATTGGCCAATGAAGGGAGCCTGTCAAGAGCAAAGTCCCAGCCCGCCGGTTAGCCCTGAATGTTGGGAAAACGGTTGACTAAAGGCATTTCGATACAGTAAGGTCAAACTGAAGTTGATAACCTGTCTCTACGAGTAGGACGTAAACCCATCCCAGCCCGTGAGCATGCTCCGACGCGATTCGGTGCTCTCGTTAGCGCTCATATTGCCTTTCCAGGGCGGTCGAGCGTCTTGAAGAACCCCGAGTAAGTTTTGATCTTGGCACTATCCAGGCCATGTCGTAGAAAAACCGCTCTATATCGTTAAGGGGTGAAGCCCGTTGGTTGAAAAACGCGAAAGTAAACTGGGCCTTTTGACCCTGCGTTCGGAAATAGTACTGGGAATTGTTGTTTCATCGGTGATAATCCTCACGTTCGTGATTCTGGTTGATACCTTCGGAATTCCTTTCACATCTTTCAAAGGTTCTTACGGAAACGAGAAAGCAGATGCTCTGAGACTGTTGAGCCTGGTTGCGGATTCCAAGAAGGAACGCCTGGAAACCTGGTTAAATGACGCCAAAGGAGACACTACAGTCCTTGCGGAACGCAACGCGGTTAGATTATCGGGAATGAAATCGCAACAGAGGGAGGGGAATGAGTCCCACAAACAGCCGGGAAGCGACCTTGTCCCGCAGGAGGCGATTCAACACGAAGATCATCCAGTTGTGGCCAAGCTTTTCAGTGATTTTGTCACGACGTATCAGCGTTACAGCAAAATCCAGATGGTTGACGGCGAAACGGGCAGAGTACTTGTCAGCTCAAAACAGGACGAGCAAGGCAAAACAGTGGGCAGTTTGCAGTCCTTTCAAAACGCGCTGAAAAGCCGCGACCAAGTGAACGTGACTGTGGAAATAGGTCCTCTCGAACACCGGACTTTCGTGGTGCTATCAAAGATCGTTCGGTATGACGATCCTCGGCGTGAACAGAATGTCGCTGCTCCCCCTGTAATTCTCCTATATGTCGACATGGAGAAGCTCTTGCGACCCATGCTGTACGTTGGGGAGGGGATGGGTAAGAGCGGCGAGATTCTGCTGGTTTCGCAGGACACAAAGGCGTTGATGTCTCTTAAGTATCCCTTGGCGGACGGCAGTGTCGCCAAGGTACTCGACTATCGGATTGCTGCGCTGCCCGCACGACTGGCCGCTCAGGGGCAAGAAGGAACGATTGAAACCGACGACTATCGAGGGATGCCGGTCATAGCTTGCTGTCGGTTCATTCGAATATCCGAAGACCAGGGGTGGGGAATGGTCGTGAAACAGGATAGGTCGGAGATCTTCGCTCCGCTTCGGTCACGGATTCTGTATACCTCGATTATTGGCATTGTCGGGATTTGCTTCGCGGGAATATTGGCCAGAGCAATCGGGAGAAGAATCTCCGAACCCATTGACAGCCTCAGCGAAACGGCTCGAGAAGTTGCGGCGGGCAACTCCAAAATAGGGGCCGCGATTTATGGTCCTCCGGAAATAAGGTCTCTCGCGCAGACTTTCAACACCATGGTTGATCGCCTTCGGGGCTGGTACGACGCGCTTGAAATGGAGGTAGAGTTACGCACCGCTCAGCTTGCAAAATTGAATGACGATCTGAGAACAGAAATAGAGATGAGGAAAAAGGTGGAACTGGGGCTAAAGGCAAGTGAGCAACGTTACCGATTTCTGTATGAGAAAACGCCCGTCCCCCTGCATTCTGTCAACGAATCACTGGAAATCATTTATGTGAGCGACTATTGGCTGGACCTTCTCGGATACACACGGGAGGAAGTCATCGGCCGTTCGCCGCTGGATTTCTTTGCAGGTGAATCAAGACTGCAAGCTGAAGCGGCAAGCATCCCTGCAGCTTGGGAAAAAGGTATTGCGCAAGACGTTTCGTTTCAGATGGTCAAGAAAGACGGTGAAGTAATTGACGTTTTGTTTTCCACCATTGCGCAACACGATCCCGATGGTAAGTTCATACAATCGTTGGCCGCGTTCTACGACGTAACCGCTTTGAGGAGCGCCGAAGAAGCTCTGAAAAAGGCTCACGATGAGCTTGAGCTTCGCGTTCGCGAGCGTACCGCAGATTTGGAAAACACGAATTTGGAACTGTCCGTCCAAATAGAGCAACGAAAAAGGATCGAGGGGCAACTTAGGTCGGCGTTGGTTGATCTGAGCCTCTCAAACAAAGAACTCAGCCAATTTGCATACGTGTCGTCCCATGATTTGCAGGAGCCTTTGCGCAATGTCGCACATTGCGCTCAGATGCTCGAACGCAAATATGGCAACCGGTTGGGGCCCGAGGGCAATCAGATCATTCAATACGCGGTAGAGGCCTCAAAGCGCTCTATACAACTCATACATGATCTTCTGAACTACTCGCGGGTCGGCACTCGGGGAATGCCCTTGGAGCCCGTGGAGGTGGAGGAAATCCTCGCCCTCTGCTTGTCGGACCTGAGGGTTCAGATCGAAGAGAGTGGAGCGACAATATTCTACGATTCACTTCCCGGCATTGTGGCCGACAGGATCCAGATTCGCCTTTTATTTCAAAACCTTTTATCCAACGCAATGAAGTTCAGAGGAAGCGATCCGCCTAGGATTCACATTTCCTCTGATCGGACGGAAGGGTTTTGGAGGTTTTGCGTAAAAGACAATGGCATCGGCATAAAAGAAGAATATTTTGATCGCATTTTCGTGATCTTCCAGCGTTTGCACAGTACGGAAAAATATCCCGGGACCGGCATCGGTCTGGCCATTGCCAAGAAAATCGTTGAACGGCACGGCGGAAAAATCTGGGTGCGGTCTGTTGTCGGTGAGGGATCTACGTTTTGCTTCACAATTCCAACCGGAGGGGTTCCGGTCAGGCGAGAATCTCATTCCGAATCCGAGGAATCGGACCATAAAGAATCCTGAAAGCGATCACGATCGAACAAGAGGCGCCAACTCTCGCCACTGCCTTTAGGGTTTCGGAGGCGCCGGAAGTTTTACCAGAGTGAACCAGAAGTCTCCCACACATTCCAGAGCCTGGGTAAATTGTTCCAGATTTACCGGTTTGGTAATGAAACAGTTGGCCTGCAACTCGTAACTCTTCCAAATGTCCGTTTCGTCCGCCGAAGTCGTAAGTATGATGACCGGAATGTGCCGCAGCGACGGATCTGCTTTGATCTCGGCCAAAACCTCCCGTCCATCTTTCCGGGGCAGGTTCAAATCCAAGAGTATGATTTCCGGAGAAGGTGCAGACGAATATTTGCCCCGCCGGTACAGAAAATCCATGGCTTCTTCGCCGTCTTCGGCCACATGCAGGTTGTTGCACACCCTCCCGCTGGTAAAGGCTTCTCTGGTCATCATCACATCGACCGGGTTGTCTTCCACCAACAGAATTTCCACGGGTTGTATCTTCATATCCGGAGTCATCCTATTTGAATCCCGTTTTCGGGTATCGTGAAATAAAAAGTTGTACCTGTCCCCAATTGGGATTCCACCCACACCTGTCCCCGATGACGTTCCACAACCTTCTTCACTATTGCCAGACCGATGCCGGTACCGTCATATTGGTTCCTCTTGTTCAGCCGCTGAAAGATCACGTAGATCCGATCGAAGTGGCGTGAATCAATCCCGATGCCGTTGTCCTTGACGGAAAAAATCCATTCGTTCTTGGCCTTTACAGCGGACACATGAACCTGAGGAGGTTGGTCCGTCCGGAATTTAACAGCGTTTGCGATCAAATTCTGAAACACCTGCAAGAGTTGAGTGTCATCGGCGGTAATCGTGGGGAGGGGATCGTGAGTAATTACGGCCCTCGCTTCGGATATGGCGGGGTTCAGATTTCTCACCGCATGGGCCAGAATCAGTTCACAATCGGTCGGACCGAGCGGTTTTCCTCTCGTCCCGACACGGGAATATGACAGCAGATCCTGAATGAGTGCCTTCATCCGTACCGCGCCTTCCACCGCATAACTGATGTATTGGATGGCGTCCGCGTCGAGTTTATCACCGCATTTCTTTTCAAGAAGCTGAAGGCAACTGGCGACATTTCTCAACGGCTCCTGCAAATCGTGCGAGGCCACATAAGCGAACTGCTCCAGGTCGGCATTCGTTCTGGTCAGATCGGCAAGGGTCTGTTTCAGGGCATCTTCCGCCTGTTTGCGCTCCGTGATGTCCATGCCCATTTCAAGGATGAGGAACGACCCGTCGGTATCGATGAAGGGAAAATCATAAATATCGTAGTCTCTCCCGTTTGGACCGGTCCAGTACCAGTGGTGCGGCGCCCGGGTTTTCATGACGGTGTAAGTCTCACAAATTTCGCAGGGCTCTGTCCGGTCGAATAGGAAATCATGGCAGCGGCGCCCATGCGATTCCCCGAAGGTCTCCCGGAAATACCGGTTTGCAAACGGCATGCGGTAGTCCGAATCGAGCAGGCAGACGTAAACTGGTAGTGTCTCCAAGACATTGTATAACCGCTGTCGTTCGGACGTCACAGCCTGCTCCGCGCTCTTGCGTTCCTGAACCTCAAGAGCCAATCGGTCGTTTGCTAATCCAAGTTCGGCAGTTCGTTCCAAAACCTTTCCTTCGAGGTCCGCATGAGCTTGGGCCAGTTGCTTCTCGGCCTGTAGCCGTCGGTTTTCGCTCCTGTACGCTTCGATGACTTTGGCGCAGGCGTTCACATATGGCTGAAGGAATTCCACGAGTTCTTTGTCGTAGCCGCCGGGACGATTGGCGACTCCGGCCATACCTATGACCTTCCCTTCGAAATGAAAGGGAATACCGAGAAATGAATGAACAGGTGGATGGCCTTGAGGCATTCCGCTGCGTCTCGGGTCATTGGGCGGATCATTCGAGATTACAGGCTCGCCGGTGAGTACCACAGTGCCCCAGAGTCCCCGAACGTCATAGAAATCCAGGCCTGTGTCACTTGCGAATGTCTCATAGATTTTGCGTGTTTCCTCGTTCCAGGAAATATCCGTAATTGCCTGGCATCTAAGATAGAACTCACCCTCTTCCCTCTGGAGCACCTCGTCAACAAAGCCGAATTCGCTCTCGGTCAATGTGAGGAGATCATGAAGCAATTCCTCAAAGAGTGCCTTTGGGCTCCTATTGGTTATGAATTGCGTCTGGGCTCTCTGCACTGCTTGCAGCAACTGATTCTGCGTACGAGCTGTCTGCAATGCCGCGGCGGTTTGCTCTTCGGCTCGCTTGCGCTCCACAATACTTTCTTCCAACTCGAGGCTCTTTTCCCGTTCTTTCCTGTAAAGCCGGACATAGGCCAAGAGCAGGCCGAAAAGCACGAACATGCCACCTACAATGGCCAGTACCCGTGATGTGTACCACATGAGGGCATAACGATTTGTGGTCATCACAATACTCAGGGAATTGTAGGACAGAAGCAACAGGTCCAGAGCAACAAACCCGGACAGTATGTCATGTGATCGGATGTAGTATCGAGTATAAGCCACAGTGCCCGTTGCATACAGACCGGTGGTTACTGCGGCCACGACAAGCAGTAGGACGGTGAATGTTCCATGCGGGCCGATCATTGACGGCAGATTCGCTTCAAACGATATCAGCAGCACATTAACCAATATGGCGACAACCAACCAACCGGCTATTGACCACGCCCAGTTTCGCCCCTTTAACGCATCTTCTCCCGGCCAACGGATCGAGACCCCGATAATAAGTAGAATGCTGAAAATAATTTGCGCAACTCCGATGATCCATGCCGCGGTCCCCGGCAGAAGCCCTACTATCGGCTGCCCGTCGGGACGGAGACCGGGCCAGGAGAGGATGTAGAATAGATTGAAGAAGCCCAAGGACGCAAAAGCAATGCCGATCCAGTATGAAACCGGGTCCCGGAGGGCGCGGTGGCTTCCCAGAGCCAGGAAAGCAATCGTAAAGCACTCCAGCAGCGCAAAGCCGTGGATCATGGGGACGAACATGGGGATCTCGGGAAGGACCGGCTGCGATTCCCGAAAGAAGAATAGGCCAGTGTGCAGCACTCCGAGCAGCACCGCCGCACCGACAATTATCCGAAACAGCGGGTCAGGATTCCTGTTGTTGACACCCATACTGTCCCAACTTTCTTGCTTCCCGGGTCGAAGGGCTATGGATTTAATGATCTCCCGTTCCGATCGAAGGTTTCCGACGGAGGCATTGAGATCATTCCAACTTTCAATATGATAGCTAGCGCCCGCTGAATACGGTGTTTTTCTGCAAGAATGCTTGCGTTTTGCTTGAGGGTAACAATCACTTCTGTAATGGTCACAAGATTTACCGAAGAATTAACCCGATGTCCACACAAAAAAGCTCGGGATTATGATCGCACAGTCATGGGTGCGACTTGTCGCCCTCGCTGGGAGGTTCCGGAACTCGCTTGTGCTTGCCGCCATCGCGGCTTATTCAACCTTGGAGCATGCCGGATCCAATTTCTCTCCAACCTTTTTCACTCTCTCCATATAGTAGATGGTGCCTGCCATCATGAGCCCCAGATTTCGAGCAGCGGTTGGATGCCCCTGGTTTATGGCACGGCAATACCATTTTTCAGCTTCAATGGTCGTCATGGGCACCCCGTTTCCGGAGCTATAGATCATTCCCAGCATATTCATGGCTTCCGAGTTCCCTCGTTCCGCGGAAGACTTTATCCATTCAATCTTCTGTTGCTTATCCTCAACGTTTTGACCATGCTGCATGAATTCTCTTATCGCCCAGGAGGCTAGAGTTTCCTGGGCCTGGATATTCCCGTTGCCCGCGGAAATGACGACCCATTTGACCGCTTCTTGCTCATCTTTGGCCACTCCCTGGCCGCCCGCGTACATCCGGGCCAGAAGGAACTGAGCGTCAGCGTTCCCGTTAACCGCCAGCGGCTTCAGTATTTCCAGGGCACTGGCATACTCTTGTCGATCATACGCCGCGACCCCTTCTTCAAGATCCGATGCGGCAAAGGCAACTGTAGAAAGAGCGACAACGGCCCACAAGACGAGTAGTGATCGCATTCAATTGCTCCTTTGCACAATCTAAGCAATTTACGAAGCGAATCCCTTAATAATTGCCTTCAGCCAGAACTCTGAGAGGCCCTTAACAGCCAACATCTCAGTTCGACCCTCACCACTTAGGGTCCAAATAAGGCGATTTGACGCCAATTCTGTGATTCCCGGGGTCCCGGCAATTTTTTATACTGAAATGCATTGGAAATCAGTATAGTGGTTTATCTGGCTATATTCATTAGTTGGTCTGAAAGCAACTCGCGGGAGCGGTGATGCACGGCGAGAAAAGGAAAATTGCTGTTGTCGGAGCGGGCGCGATCGGTGGCATCACGGCCGCTGTATTAACCGGAGCAGGCCTTGATGTCGAGGTAGTCTGCAAGCATCAGGAAACAACAGACCGTGCATCGTCCCCGGGCCTGCATGTATTCGGCCTAAAGGGAGACCTGACGGTACCGGTGAAGGCGGTGAAGAACATCGCGGACCTTTCGGGGTTGAAAGACGTTGTTTTTTTGGCTACAAAGGCTACCGAAGCTGTGAACGCGGCCCAAGAATTGCTCCCGTTCCTTCATGCAGACTCTCTCGTGGTGTCGCAGCAAAATGGCATATGCGAGGAAGCGCTCGCAAAGTTGATCGGCCGTGACCGGGTCATCGGCTGCGTGGTAGGCTGGGGAGCTACCATGCACGGGCCCGCGGAATTGGAAATGACATCGGAGGGCGAGTTCGTCATTGGCAACATTGATCATCGACCGGACCCGCGGCTGGCCGTGATTCAGGAAATGCTCGGGGAAATAGTCCCGACGCGGATTTCGAATAACATTATGGGTGAGCTGTATGCCAAGTTGATCATAAACTCCTGCATAAATTCCCTGGGAGTGCTGACCGGTCTTCGTCTGGGCCCTATGCTGGCCATGAAAAGAGTCAGGATAATATTCATCGAGATAATGCAAGAAGCAATGGCCGTGGCAGCCGCGTTGGGCATCAAGGTGGAGCCCGGCGGAGGCGGCAAGCTGGACTATTACGACTTCTTGGCTCGAAAAGGGGCAATTTCCGTGTTCAAACGTCACTTGATGGTCCGAATTATCGGATTCAAGTACCGTCGGGTGAAGCCTTCCAGCCTCCAGTCTGTGGAGCGAGGGAGAAAGTCGGAAATCGACTATCTTAACGGATACATCTGCGAAAGAGCACGCGATCATGGGATCCCAACCCCGATCAACGATGCTGTGGTAGCTATAGTCAAGGAGATTGAGGCCGGGTCCAGGCAGATCTCCCTGGCTAATATCAATGAGCCGATCTTTGCCCGAATTTGACGGAGAATCTTATGCAGAATTGCTCACTAAAGGTTTCGGATAATCGCCCGGAAAGGTTTTCCAACAGAACATAATGAAAAGGAGGCGGGGCCATGGCAATCGGAAATGAAGGGCCGACGATCAAACTCGAGACTACGATGGCCGGAGAAGCGCAACGGCACTGGGGCTGGATACTGGCAATCGGGATCGCGTTCGTAGTCCTTGGCCTGATCGGGCTGGGCATGACGTTCGCTGTCACTGTGGCGAGCGTGTTGATGTACGGCATTCTTTTACTGCTCGGCGCAGGCGCTCAGGTCGTTCAAGCAGCCAAAGGCAGAGCCTGGAAAGGCATCGTGCTTCATGTGCTGATTGCATTGCTCTATCTGGTCGCGGGAATTGCCGTGATCGTGAACCCGGTGGGGGCGTCGGCCATTCTGACGCTCATGCTTGCCGGGGTCCTTATCGTGGTGGGTTTTGTCCGTATTATCATGGCCCTCCAGCTTAGAGGCTTCCGGAATTGGTTTTGGCCGCTTGCAGGAGGAGTGGTTTCCATTATTCTGGGGGGCATGATCACGGCCAGTTGGCCGGTGTCGGGCCTTTGGGTCATAGGTCTTTTCGTGTCAGTGGAATTGATGGTAAATGGATGGTCGTACATTTTCATTTCACTGGCGGCAAGGAACCCCTGATGACGGTGTGCGGAAACGCCATGATGGGTCCTAAATCCCCGGGTGGCCCGGACGTTCGGTGGGACAGGCTTCCAGCCTGTCTATTGGGATGACCGGCAAGATGAAGGTGTCTCAGAATTCTTCGGTGCTCGGGAATCGTGCTACGCGGGGTGGCCCGGAGGCCACTGCCTCCGGGTTCCGAAGGAACAAGAGGGGCTGTTGCGAGGACACTACCCTGTCCAAAGACTGCCGGGGCTACTCGCAGGCTGGAAATCACCTCCTG